>SVDT01000128.1:0-8868 GCA_015057775.1 Paenibacillaceae bacterium
ATATTCTTTCCTCTCGCCCGTTACCATAGTAATAACGAGAAGGACCTTATTTTTAATTGGCTGATTAGGATCAGTGGAAGCTTGTGGAGTAGCCGAGGCTTCATTAGAATTCCAGCCTTCGCTTCCATTGACGATAGCCGTTACAACATAATAGTACGTAGTACCATTTGTAACCCCGGTGTCTGTATAGTTAGTTCCAGTTACCCCTGCGGCTATTGTCGTATATGGGCCTCCTGTAGCCGTGGAGTGCTTAACGGTATAGCTTGTTGCATTGGTTACAGGATTCCAGGTTAAATCTACTTTGGAGTCACCAGCTGTGGCCTTTAAATTAGAATTTTCAGCTTTATCATATGGCAATAATTCACCTGTAGAATCTATATCAATTGCATCAAACAAAAACCTTTTTGCAGTATCTAAATTTTTTAATTCTACATAATGTACGCCAAATTCTAAATTCTCTTTTTCATAATCTAAACACTGGTCTGTTTGAAGTTTAGAATTATACAAACTATATTCTCCAGAAATTTTATCATCAATTTTAACTTCTATACGCTCCGACCTTGAATTGTAAATCTGAGTTATTATCCTTAATTTTGAACCACGAAATTTAAATTTAACAGTACCTTCATTAACATCCAAGCTAGTGTATTTTACTTCGCCATTATAAAATGCACGTGAACCATTATCTGTTGAGCCCCAACTACCCTCATAATAAAAATATGGATTTAAATCATCATATCTTCTCCAGCCGCTCTCTGGACCAGCTAGACTACTCCCAATTGTAGCAGCAAAAACAGTAACCTGCCCTAAAAATAATACACAAAGCATAAAACAAATAACCGTTGCTATTTTAAGCATTTTTTTCTTCATACAATGTACCTCCAATATTTATCTTCTGTAGTTTTTTATTAATATTCATGCAATACGCTTGTTCTTTCTTTATTTTACCTCCTATCTTTTGTTTTTGGTTTGCATAAACTCAACATATAAATATCGAAATAAAATATCTTATTCTTAAATCAACCTATTCCGCCAATCCCAGATATTGCAACGCCCCATCATGATCTGGCGTGAGCTCTACCGGCTCCGTAATCATTTTGCCATCAGCGTCCACTGCATAGATTTTTCCGGAATTCTCAACCAGCTGAGATTTGCACATAGCCCCGTCCGGTCCCAAATAATACCATACGCTATTATACTGGTACCAGGTATTACTGACCATGATCCCTGCAGCATTAAACCAATACCACTTGTCCTGATCCTTTACCCAGTCATTACGGACCGGTAGACCGGTATCACCATTGTAGTACATCCAGCCATCTGTGACCTGTACCCAGCCTGATGACTTCTTGACTTCTATTCCCAGCAATGCCGCCTGGAATGCTTCCCAGGTATGCTGTGTATGGTTGTAAACATAAGGGTTCGGACAAATCTTCCCGGTCACATCATAATGCCGGATTACATGATCTGCAGGTACGTTATACTTGACCATAAGCTCCTTTGTCAGTTCAATGGCTGCTCTCACTGTTGCATCTTCAAAATACCAATCCCTGCTTGTATCAGCCAGAGAGTCTTTATTCCGGACGCACAGCTCAATGCCTAAACTATTAGCATTCCGGCACTCTGGGTGCTTATATCCACTCTTAGTGCCACAATGCCATGCAATGTTTTTATCCTCAACAGACTGCCAGATCTCACCGTAAAAACCAACATAATAGTGGGCGCTGGCACCAATATACTGTGAGGCATAGTATTTGCAGTTTGCTTCCGCTCCTCCCAGTGCTCCCACATAATGAATAACGATATATTTAATACGATCCACCTCCCCTGCAGTAAGGTTATACGGTGTAAGTAATTTATTGATCTGCATATTATTTTCCTCCAAATAAAAAAGGACCCAGGATTATCCCAGGTCCATAAAGTTGTGACATTACAACCGTTGCGACGGTCGCAACAGACTATTTAATACTCTCTGTCTTCGCATTAAGTAACTTTTCTGTCACAGCAAGCCCCTTGATCAAAAATACTGGCACATTATATCCGCATTCCACAAGGTTTTCCAAGATACTACGGATCTCATTTACCAACAGGCACGCCAAGGTAAACCAGCCCAAAAGCAACATAAAATCAAGATTAATCCCAAGTACATCTCTGCCTAAGTTTATGAGAAGGTCCGGAAGCAAAAAGGCTACCAGGATAATCACCCAATAGCCTATCTTTTTTAAGATTCCTTTTAATCCAGTTTTGCTGCTTTCCTGGCCCAATTTTCTCGCCTTGTACCAGCCGGTTCCCCAATCAAGTACATTGCAAAGCAGAAAGCCAGCGAATACATACCAATATACTCCAAACAAAGCCGTCAAAATTGTTACTATCATGCCAACTACGGCATTGTATTTATCAACAAATTTCATTTTATTATCCTCACTCTTTCTCATATTCTTTTCCGGTGATCTCCTGGTACTCAGCTGCCGTGATCCATTTATCTACTGCATTAACCACCCAGCTTAAAGGCCATAATTTAGCATCATAAAACCGTTTTACCTTTTCATAGTTTTTGCTCATGATCTATACCTCCTCTTTCACGCCGTTCATCATCTGCAAATAGGCTACCTGAGCAGTTAAGCTGTTGATCTGCATCTCCTGTGACTGTATCTTGTCCTGAATGTTCGGCGTCCTGTACTCAACGATTACCACGTCTTCCATGGCTTCTACGTTGCTGAATACCGGATTCCCCTCATCATCAGTCCCGGTCTGCCTCTGTTCAATCCGTACAGGGAAATCATTTTTTAATTTCACTTCCCCAGTATAGACCAGATCCCCACGTTGCCACTCTTCTACGCCGTCAGCTGTGTATTTTGTAATAGTGCTGTTTTCTGATAGGTTTTTATGTATATCATTGATTAAATTTGATCCGATAATAATGGCTACCGATGCCGTTCCACCGTCAGACAGGTGGAGACTACAACTGCCATTTGCAATGTTGTAGGTCGCCTCACCTACTTTGATTGTTTCGTTATTCATGTTAAGTCCTCCTTATGTGTTTGTTATATAAGATCCACCAAATATGAGGTTATTACCAGTACCAATATTAATTGATGGGTTAAATATAAATGTACCTGAATTAGTAACATAGCAATGTTTTGTGCTTGCTTTATCACTACAACTGGCAACCATAACAGCTATTGCACATGGTGGTATACCGCTAACAGCATAATTCTGATTTGCCGTTAGTGGTGTGGTAATTGTGATACTAAATCCAAGGGTTACTTCTGCAATGCCTTTTGAATTTCCATTACGATAATATCCACCTTGTATTGTCCCCCAAGTGCAAGACAATCCAGATGTAATTAAATCTGATATCTGTGTACCATTCTGATTCACAAATGATCCACCCATTGTCTGATAATATGGATTTGTAGCCTGTGGCTGTGATCCAGAGGTTGCGACTACTGCACCATTGTTAGCTTGCAGTCCAATTCCATTTCCGGAACATGTTCCCCAACTATTAGAAAATCCGTAACTCTTATATGCAAATAGTGCTACATTCATATTGAACACACTACAATACCAAACTTGAAAGCTACTTTCTTCAAAACGGAATCCTGCAAATCCGCTATTGTTACCAGTAACTTTACAATATTTTATAAGTATCTCATGTGTATTATAAACAGTAATCCCATGAGATACCGCGGTGATAATGTTAAATCCATAGATACAAACATATGCATTACACTGAGATACTGTAAAACTATGGACTGTACATACATCTGAAACACTTAAAATATTAGAACTATAAATTCGTACAGAACCATTTTTAAATGCACTTACTACAACGTCTTCGGTATATGTTCCATCTGCCACATTGATTATTACTTCATATCCACCCAGATCATTTGGTACAATATCAATCGCATGCTGGATCGTTTTAAATGGATTTCCAGATGTACCATCGCCAGCTGTATCTGATCCAGTTGTGGACACATAAATATTGGTATCCTGAGTAAGAGGTCTTATGTTTCTGAGAAACGTCAGCACTTTCCCGAAAAACCTTTTAACACTCTCACCCGCAGTCGGTACCGGAAACTTATCCTCTACTGTTTCCAGATTTTCAATGACGGTTTCTGAAATATCGCCACCGGTTGCATCTACCCTTTCCAGTACGTCTTGAATCGTAGCTGTCCCGGAAGGATTTACGGTAATATTGAGTTGAGCGGCATCCTGAACCACATTCTGAATATTATAAATATAAGAGGTAGACGCTACCCCGTTATATTGTGGCATTTCATCCGGCGTCTCTGCTGTCACAATACAAAAAAGTACCTCTTCAGTCCCGTCCATGGCATATAAACCAATGTTATGAATGTAATAGGTAGATGCAATTTCTTCATTACTAAACAACGCCCTGGTCTGGATCATTGCATCGTTATATACAGCCGTTGTCGGACCAGACACTGTCTGATTTATTCCCTGCATATCCGTGAGCGATTTAAAATCTGTACCTGATGGATATATATAATTTGACGTCTTAGCCTTGGTGATGTTCAGCTGAATTTCTCCGGCCAGAGTCCGGGCAATCAAATTCTCGCCAGCTGCTGTCAAGACTGCTTTATTATACTGTCCCATAAAACCTCCTTATATTGTCATTATCTTTGTGCTGCTCAGTGCCGCTCCTGCAGAGAAGATTCCCTTTATATTCTTTGTATTGGCCTGACTGGCTATTATCTGCATTTGCGCTGGAAGAATATCCCACAGCAAATCATAGAGTAAATTAACCGCTCCGTATCGGTCTGAGGTGATTTTAATTGTGATCAGACTGTTTTTTCCGTCAACGGAGACCTCAAACCCCTGAGATCCGTAAAGTTCTGTCAATCGGTCTTTCAGAAAACCAATTGTAAAAGGAACAACAGTATTATATCTTTGCATTATCCGGCTTCTTCGGTATTCCAGGCTTTCCCCTTGATAAGCAATTCCGAAGCGCCTTTCATAAAGCAGAATCGTAGCTTCATCAGCGGTCTGTATATAGCAGTTATTTTTTACAGATCGGATACTGTTCTCCACTTCTTCCAGTTCAATGGCTTCTGTCTCCAATAAATGATTAAACTCAACCACATTCTGAAACCATTCCGGAAGAAGCATTTTTAAATCAACTGCCATTTATCGTCACCGTCCCCAATACCGGCACCTGTTGTAGAGATGATTTTTCCACGCAAGCCACATCAGATGCAGATCCATTGATTGTTACATCAGTTACATTTACGATCTCGGAAATATCAAGGATCGAATATATAATCCTGGATACATATACTGTCACGGCATATTCTATTTTTTGGCTTTTCAGCATCGCTCCCCAAGACTGTCGAACTGTTTCAAGATAGGATCCTATTCTTTCCTCTATCTGACTTTTATAAGCCGTTTCTCCATTCTGAATAGAAGCAAGGAACTGGACAGTAAGCGATATATCAAGGACCAATTCCGTCCCGGTTCCTATTGTGACCAATGCTCCGATCGGCGCCATACCGTAACCATTGGCAGAGGGTTCTGGTTCACCGTTTTCCGGAGGGCAGATGATATTCTGCACCGTATTAATTAACTCGCTTCCTGCCGGACTTAAGTTACCATTCAAGATGCTACAGAGTACCGTTCCTCCTCCCTGCCATGCTGGATAGATCTGTACGGCTCCTACACCTTCAATAGCAAGGATTGCATTGCGGTAAGAAGCTATATTACCTCCAAATGAAGCCACATCAAAAGTAGCCAGATACCGCGCCCTTAATGAATCGTCGGCCTCCTCTTCGGTTCCTGCAGAAAGAAGTTCTGTAAGCTCCGCAGAAGTCAGCCCGGTTACGTAATCTATGGCTATGAGCTGGCCGGTGTAATTGTTTCCAATTTCTCCTGCTGTTTCACATCTCATTTTATATATATAACCGGCTTCTGTCTGAGCAATAAATTCCATTATGCGGTATGTCAGATATCCGCCTCCAGTAAGAGCTGAAAAGCGAGATCCTATGGAGACCTCTCTGTTAAATATACCTTTCTTTACTGCGTAAGTAGCAGGCTTTCTTTCAATTCCTCGCTCTGCCACCAACATATTAAGGAAATCACCTCCTGCGGTTTCAGCGTAAGCATTCTTCTGAACGGAATTCAGGTCAAGATACACCCCTTCCAGATACCAGCTTTCTGGACCCAGCGCAGTTTGGATCATGGATCCCTGTCTTTTATCAATAGTATCTGGTACGCGGTTTAACTGCGCCGCCAGTATGTTCGCATACGTTTTATTACTAAAATCGATCAAACTTCCACCTCCCCTGAAACCATTCCGAACACGGTCTTTATATCAAAAGTGCATTTCATGGATCCTAACGTTGTCTCAAAGACAAAGTTATCAACTGACAGGAACCGGGAATCCGTGGAGAACGCTTCTCGAATCCGTCTTTTTAACATGCTTGCCACGTACTCCGGTGGTTTTCCAACTAATTTTTTTAACTCTCTGCCAAAATTTGATGAATAGATCTGATTCTGATATCTCTCAGTATCCAGTATTATTTCTGCCGCCTGTTTCAATGCTTCCAGGCCGCCGCCTACTTTCTTGATGGTACCAGTACTTTTATCCACCAAGTATGTATCCGTCGCATACTCCACGGTATTCTCTCCATAAATTGTACTTACAGATTCCGGAAGAGTTGACATGTCACCACCTACACTTTCGTCATTACAATATAGTTCTGACCGGAATTTGCTTTCATATATAGAACTTTGTCCCCAGCTTTAAGACCGGGATTTAAGACCACAGTTTCTCCCTGAATGGTGGTGGCTCGGTATCTCACATTATCCGTCAGTACTGCCACTGGCTCCTTAACAGTCAGCTGCGTAGCCTGCATTTTCATTGTTAACGGTGACGTGGCAACCACAGTAGCATAACCAGTGTCCAGTAGATCCATGCCCTTTACCGTATCAATAACAATAGTTTTAATTGTCTGTATTAACTCCATGCCAATCTCCTTAAAGATTTATGATTTTTGCTTCAAGGCTCATAGTGTGCTCTCCATTGGAAAAAGTATGTTTAACCTTATCGAGCAACAGAAAAAGCCCTCCAGAAAGTTCAGGAACGTCTTTAATTTTAAACATTGCCATAGCTCCTGCTCTAAGTCCTGGCACTCCACCGACGCCGTCAACCGATATTGTCTTAAGCACTCTGTCATAGTAAGCCATCATGATATTCCCCTGTTCATTAATCTGTGCTTCATTCAGATTTTCATCCACCTTCACATATTTCTGCAGGAGTCCCCATTTTTTTATGGTTGTGCTATCGCTAAAATTATAAGTATCTCCCTGGCCAGTTTCCTTGTTTGGGCGAACAAGTTTTACCTGATTGTAGGTGTCTGAGTCTATGTCCGATTTATAGGAATAATCCGTTATGATACTGCCATTTCCAATTAATATATCAGACCTCATGTTTTTTGCTTCCTTAAGGCTTAGCTTTCCGAAATCATCAAAGAAAACAAAAGTCTTTCCGGTATTATACTGGGTCAGCATAAGCCCATACTCAATAATATCCAGGCATTCTGTACTTTCCTTGGTTAGAGTAGGAATAATGTATCCGGTATCTTCCAATGTTCCTATTTGCAGCTGCATATCTGTAGCAATCTGCTGTATAATTTCATTCAGTTTTTTTCCTTCAATACTGTAACTGGCGGCTGATTTTAAATATCGGAGCTGATCGTAAGCAGTCACAGAAACAACACCCCAGCGATCCTGCTCAGTTACGAACACAAATCCCATAAAAATCTCAGCCCCGTCCACATAAAATTGTACCTTGGCTCCTTCCGTCAAATTAATGGCCTTTTTCTGTATGAAAGAGAATGTCAATTTGCCCGCACTACCATTTCTGCTTGTGGTATAAGAGACTTTTTCCGTAATCGGAGCATAATCATATATGGTATTGGATTCAGCATTGTAAATTAATAATTTATAATTCATCCCGTCACCTGCAGTTGATCTGCCTTAATCCAACCACGGCTTCCGCCGATCAGGATCGGATAAGGCCTGGAAGCGTCTGGAATAATCCTTGAAACAGTTGTTGATAAGTTATTTGCCGTACCGGTCGGCTTATCTCCGTAGCTGCTACTGAAGTAAGTGCCGTTTGCAATAACAGTGGCGCCGACACGTAATTCAGGGGTTGCTGATAGAGGCCTTTGCTCATCTTCAATCTTAATCGTATCCGTGCCTTGTGTGTTATTTTGTGGCAAAGAAGCTTTGAGCGGAGCAAAATCCCGATACTCTTTAAATTTTATCTTGTAGTATACATCTCCTGCCTCTCCACCCTTTTCTGTAGTTTCAAAGCTATCAATTACTGCGCTGATATTCGTATCAAACATCTTGCTGCCTCTGGCATCGTACCGGCTTATGACGAGGTCACATATCTCCTGATTATCCCTGGCGTCAATGATCGCTTCCACATAATCTCCCGGATCCGTCCAGTCATGACCATAAATCAGAGGATCGTCACTATCCCCTGGAAAATATGATTCCCAGGATACCTCCATTAAAGAAGGCAGCCTGGGAACTACAATTTCGCCTATATCTAATACATTGTAAGTTTTATTATCTGAAGGATACGAAATAGAATACTCTTTCGGATTGACAGGAAATTCTATCGTATCTCCTCCCATATCGGCAAAAAATTTATATTTGTTTCGCATAAGCCCTCCTATCCTGCAACAACATTACTGCTGGAAGCGTGCTGTGCATTCAGTATATTGTTTAGCACACCCTCTATGGAATCTAAATCAGACCCGCCTCCCCCATTAATTGTTTGATTTATAGTTGCATTGGTCTGCGGTACCGTCCGCTTAACCAGGGCTACATACT
>SVDT01000128.1:8878-11843 GCA_015057775.1 Paenibacillaceae bacterium
ACTGCCGCTCTGACTGATCTCTAAGAAGCTTGATATTTTCATCTGCGATATTTACATCTTCTTCTATTTTCCCGACTTTCCCAACCTTTTCAACATTTTTTATATTAGCATCTCCAGCCGTGTAACCGCCGTCTCCAGCTGCTTTTCTGGCCGCTTCCGCTTTGGCTGTTTCAATCGCTGCCTGACGCTTCATTCTTGCATCATCAGCTGCTCTTTCGGCTCTATCATATTGATCCTTCCATTCAGCCTTGGTATTATCAATTTTCCCTTTTTGGGCGACAAGTTCAGCTGCCCGCTGTTGCTGTTTTACCTGTTCTTCCATAGCTGCCCCGGTGGCAAATTCTACGTGATCAATCAAACTAATAGAAACACCCGGTATATTATTAGCCATTGTGATCAGTCTGTTAACTCCGTCAATAGCCCCATTTACCAGATCCTGCAAAATTGTCAGTGCTTTAACCTTAGTATTTCCAAGAGAATCAAGCACCCTCACACGAAAAGAGTCAAATGCAAAAGCGGCATCTAAAATCCCACCCTTTACAACAGATAGTGCGGCCAAGAAGCTTAATTTCAGTCTGTCAGCCTGTGTCAATACCACATTCACACAAATCAACCAAGCTACCTGTATGCCTCCTACCGATTGTACCCACTTATAAATAGCCGCCACAATAGCGCCTATCACAAGAGCAATCCAGAGAAATGGATTTGTAAGCATACTAACAACTAATGCTTGATTGGCTGCCACAGAAAGCCAAGTGACAGCAGTGTATATCCCCCAGGCCGCAGCCGCCACGAGTATTCCTACTGCAAGCCCGTAAAATACAGGGGCTATATCAGACCAATTTTCGTAAATGAATGTAGCTCCCTCTCCAATTACCTGTATAACTGGCTGAAATGCCTGGAGTATAGAATTAGAGATTGCAGTCCATACCTGCTGGTAAGTCATTGGCATGGATTTAAAATCCTCATTTATTTTATCGGTAGCCGCCAGCATTGCATTTTTAACAATATCAGCTGTGATCTCGCCATCTGATGCCATCTCACGAATTTTTCCGATAGGGACATTAAGATAATCGGCAATAGTTTGAATTACGTTTGGTGCGGCTTCGAACACCGCGTTCAACTCCTCACCGCGCAGAACCCCAGATCCGAGCGCCTGGGTAAGCTGCAAGGATGCGGAGGAAATCTCCTGTTGACTGGCTCCCGCTATGATGAATTGTTTATTTAAGTTCTCAACAAAAGCCACAACCTCGTCACTTCCAGAGAAAGCATCCCCTGCTCTTTGCCCCATCTTTGCAACCACATCCGCGGTGGCAAGGTAACTTGTTCTGGTCCTCTGCGCAGATCGAAATATAGCCTCCTGGATTCTTTCCGTCTCCTGAAGGCTGGCGTTCATATCAATTTCCTGACCCCCGCCCGACTTAACCGCCGAACGTTGAAACCCTTTATTCATCAGATTAATACGGGCGGTTGTTTGTGTCATTTCGTCAGATAAATCAAGTACATCTTTTCCCATCTTAAACGCCGCAGCGGCCGCAACCACTTTTTTTACAGTGGTCAGCAGATTTCCTGCCGAGTTATTTGTTTCCTTTACTTTTTGGTTATGATTTTCCTGTTCTCTCGCAGCTTTGGAAGTATTATTTGCTATTTTGATTAACTGCGCTTCTAACCGATCAAAACCGGAAGATGAGATTTCATTAGCTGATTCACTGATCTGTCTCATGTTTGCTATAACAGCTCCAGTGGCTCCACCAATAGATCGGCGCATTGTCATTTCTGTCCTTGCAATCGATTGATCAATCCGACTCATTTGATTAATGGCAGCATTCCCAAGTTCAAGGAACTTTGAAAAAGATGCGCTGAACTGATCGCTAAGTATAAACTCTTCTCTTATCTCTCCCATAGTTCCTCCTTTACTTCTTGGGTCTGCTATTAATTTCTTTTACCGCCATTTGAAATAACAATATTTTCTCATTTTCCGGGAGATCAGCGATTTCTCCGGGGAAGCGGCCGTGATTGGCAAACATATAGTAAGCCAGCTGCACGTCCATATCTTCCCCGTTTAGGAGTTTTTTGCCTCTTCTATTTTCTCTCCCATGCTCTTCATGTCATTTAATTCCAGAATTGCATCTGACAGGCGATTATACTCACCAATACTAAGCATCTGGGAAGGAACCTCCAGTGGATCCTCTGTTCCATAATATTTGCACATTTCCTGATCGCTGAAATCTGGTACCTGCACACACGCAAGAATCAGTCTCCTGGTATAAAGAATGGTGTCTGTTTTTTCCATTGGGACTCCATCAACCTTTGCTGTTTTCCTGCTCATACGAGAAAGCCTTTCATTTTCTTTCTGAGAAATGGCTTTAATCACAAACGGGACTGGTTTTCCATCCTCCCCTTTGAAACGATCGGAGATAATCACCTCTTTTGTTACTCCCTCTACTGATGGCTGTAAAAATGCTTTTAATGCGCTCATTTAATCCTCCTATTCTCCCAGCTGTGCAGGGTTTGAAAATGCGTTAAGAACCTCAACATTTGTAAAACTGAATGAAATATCCATAGTCAAAAACTCTGTGTCTGCGTCCAGAATAGCAATGGGAAGCTTCTGCAGTTTCACATTGTATAAAGCTACTGTCTGAGATCCCACTGAACTGCCTTTATCCTCATTGGTAATCTGAATTGTAAAGTATGGAAGCTTACCGGTTTTTAGATAGGTTTTAAGCATATTTAAAAACTCTGGTGTTCCATAATAAATAGTAGCAGATCCAGACAGTGACACTCCAGAAGTCTTTTTCTGTACCAAATTTGTGCCAACTACCTTAAAATCCGATTCCTGAAACTCTGCATCTGCCTGGATTTTCTTTAATCCAAACATTTCCACGTTCCTGCCATCAATCACGGCAAAAGCCCGGCCAGCTTTACCATTCAAAGCGTCACGCTCTAATAAAAAGCTCATAAATTA
>SVDT01000129.1 GCA_015057775.1 Paenibacillaceae bacterium
GAAAGATCGGAGTACCTGATGCGGTGTTAAATAAACCGGACAGGCTTTCTCCGGACGAGTGGACCGCAATGAAAAAACATCCACAGACCGGTGCCCAGATTTTAAGTAAATCCCGCCATTTGAATGAGCTGAAAGACATTGTTCTTCACCACCATGAACGATATGATGGAAACGGTTATCCTTACGGACTGAGGGGAGATGAAATTCCTGTTGGTTCCAGGATTATCTCAATCTGCGATTCCATTGATGCCATGACCTCAGACAGAGGATACAGGGATGCATATTCGCTGAAGTATTGTTATGAAGAAATAAAAAGGAATCTGGGCATTCTATATGATCCTGAAATCGGAGCTGTTGCATTGGAACATTGGGCTGATCTGACGAAATATGTGGCGGAATGATTTGTGGATTTTGATACTTGTTATTCTGATAAAATCGTGCTAACCTAGGAGGAAGTGGGATATTTTTCCATAATAACTAATCAGCAAAGGATTTGAATGAATGAGCAGGAGACAGAGTCATGCAGGTACCGTAGGGATAATTGCTTTTCTGACAGCGGTTTTTATGTTGGCAGGAAGTGTGGTTGCACTGGCAGATGATGCTTCTAAGTTTGTGCCCGGAACAAAGATCAACGGAGTTTTGGTGGGAGGTATGACTGTAGAGGAGGCAAAGGTACAGATTGAAGGCTTTTATGGAAGAGAGTATCAGCTTACCATAAAGGAACCAGGAGGCGCCTCTGAAGTAATTAAGGGGTCAGATATTCAGTATCAGGTGGTGATTACCGATGGACTACAGAATATACTGGCGCAACAAAATAGTAACGGTCGGGTGGCAGGTCCTGATATCGACAACAGCAGTGTGCTTAAAAGTACGGTAACCTACCAGGAAGAGAAGCTGAAAGAACGGCTGGATTCTCTTGCCTGTGTCAGCAGCAAGGACATTGTGGTTACTCAGAATGCAAGAATTTCCGCCTGGCAGGAGGGACAGCCCTTTACTGTGATTGCTGAGGTACAGGGGAACAGCGTAAACAGACAGAAACTTGATGAGGCGGTGAAGGCTGCATTAACTCAGGAGAACAGACAGCTCAGTCTGGAAGAAAAAAACTGTTATGATACGGTGACCGTCACATCCACGGATTCAGAGCTGGTGGCAAGATGCGCTGCCTTAAATCAGATCAGGGATATGAAAGTCACATATTTATTTGGCAGTCAGTCGGAAGTACTGACTGGAGAACAGCTTTTTACCTGGATCGATGGTGCAGATCAGACAGGAATCCATATAAACGGAACAAAAGCTGCGGAGTACATTCAGTCACTGGCCGGCAAATATGATACAGCCGGAAAAGCCAGAGCCTTTAAAGCAACTGACGGAAGAGATCTGTCTCTTTCTGGTGCATATGGATGGCGAATGAATCAGGAAGCGGAGACACAGGCTCTTATTGCTATTATTAAAACAGGCCAGAGCCAGGAGCGGACTCCCCAGTACAGTCTGGCAGCAGCTGACCGTAATGTGGACTGGGGCAGTACTTATGTAGAAGCGGACATGGCAGCCCAGCATGTATACCTGTATCAGAATGGGAGTGTGGTATGGGATTCTCCCTGCGTAACAGGGAATGTGTCAAAAAAGCTTACCACACCGGAAGGCATCTATACGCTTGCTTATAAGCAGACAGACCGGGTGCTTCGGGGAGATAAAAAGCCGGATGGTACTTACGAATATGAGAGCCATGTGGATTACTGGATGCCATTTAACGGAGGAATCGGTTTTCATGATGCCAGCTGGAGAAGCAAATTCGGAGGAACTATTTACCAGACAGGCGGAAGTCATGGATGCATTAACCTTCCACCCCAAAAGGCAAAGGCCCTTTATGGTTTAATCTATACGGGAATCCCTGTTATTTGCCATTATTAATAAAAAAGCTGTCTTACAGCCTGGTAAATAGGCGAATAAGACGGCTTTTTTCATGCGTTTACTCATCAGAATTACAGAATACGATAATCTTCTGGGGGGTCACTTCCACGGAAGGATTCATGGAATCAGACATGTATAGAATAAAAAGATAGTGATCTCCAGGATTATAAATAAAATTTTGTCCATTGATCAGAAGAACCTGAGTGCTTCCATCTGACGGAATGTTAAGTTTCATTGTCTGATCCACGCTTAGCAGATCTTCATCAAAATAATTCAGTGCGGCCCGGTAGCCGAAGCTGTTTTGTGCCAGAACTACAGCCTGGTACTGGGGAGGATAGATCAAAGGAACCGGAACACTGGTGTCATATATGCCGATAATGGGCTCACCCTGACCAAAGGTGTGCTGTTCCAAAACAAAGGTTTGGGGAGAAACTACAAAATTAATCTGCCCCATACCTTGGGTATTGACAGAAATAAGCAGGGAGCAGCTGTGGTCAGATACCGTGGTGTAAAAGGGAGTAACGGAACCGACAATTCCGTATACGGTTGAATAATTAGCCATAAATTGGTTCTTTCCAATTGTTCTTACCCATATCTTATGAAAGGCAGGAAGTCAATATGAATTTTCTGGAGATATCAGGTCAAATCGTAATAAAAAAGTCAAGAAATATACCATAAATATTTAGACATATTTCGTTGTTTTACGATATAATTATACCTGAATAAAAAGGCTAGTAAAGAGGTAGGAAATAAATGGAAAAGCAAATGCCCCACAGCAGGAAGAAAAAGTCATTGGGAATCGGGGGTCTGGCTGTAATCGGAGGCGGATCAGTAGCCGTAGTCGCATTAATTGCGGCGCTTACATATTTACAGATGGGCAGACAGTACAAAGAGGTGTTTTTCCCCAACACGATTATTAACGGTATGGATGCATCTAAAAAATCCATTGATGAGGTTAAGAAGATGGTAGCAGCCGGTATTGACGGTTACCAGATTACAATTAAGGAACGGGGGGATAATACCGAGATCATAAAAGGTAGGGATATCGGTATGGAAGCAGTTTTTGACGGAAGCGTGGAAAAACTTCTGGAAGAGCAGAATCCTCTGAAATGGGGAGAGCATAATAGCAAATTTCAGAATTTTGATATTGGAACTCTGGTAAAATACAATCAGGAGCAGTTTGATGAGGTGGTTTCAAAGCTGGCCTGTTTTCAGGAAGATAAGATAAAAGAACCCCAGGATGCCACTATTTCTCAGTATGAGTCTGGAAAAGGATATCATATTGTTGCAGCAGTAGATGGAAACAGCCCGGATCCGGAGAAGGTAAAATCACTGATTGCAGCAGCTGTTTCGGACTTTAAGACAGAAGTGTCCTTAGAGGATGGTGATGTTTATACAAAACCAAAGATTACGGCAGATAATCCGGATTTAATCAATCAGGTCCAGACCTTAAACCGATATACCAACGTAAAGGTAACCTATAAATTTGGAGATAAGAGAGAAGTATTAAACGGTGATACCATTTCCAAATGGGTGGGAATCGGGGAAGACGGAAAAGCATATTTAAGCAGTTCTGAAGTAACTGCCTATGTAAAAGGTCTGGCCTCCAAGTATGACACTGTATCAAAGGCAAAGACTCTTAATACTTCTTACGGAAAACCGGTAAAAATAACCGGAGGAAGCTATGGGTGGAAGATCAATCAGAGTGCGGAAGCCGATGCGCTGGCAGAAATTATCCGATCCGGAGAAAGTCAGGAAAGGGTGCCTGAATATAAACAGGAGGCGGCAAGCTACGGAGAGAATGATTATGGCAACACCTATGTGGAAGTAAACCTTACCGCACAGCATTTGTATTTTTATAAAGACGGTAAACTGGTACTGGATACGGATTTTGTATCAGGGAATGAATCCAAAGGCTGGTCAACGCCGGCTGGCGTTTACTCCCTTACATATAAGCAGAAAGATGCAACTTTAAAAGGTGAGGATTACAGAACTCCGGTTGCTTACTGGATGCCATTTAACGGTAATATCGGGTTTCATGATGCAACCTGGCGGAAGCAGTTTGGAGGCAGTATTTTTAAAACAAGCGGATCCCATGGTTGTGTAAACCTTCCCCCGGCAATGGCCAAAACTCTCTTCGAAAACATTCCATCTAAAGTACCGGTGCTTTGCTACAACTTACCTGGTACAGAAACAAAGACGACTTCTAATGGAACAACAAAGACGGAAACCGCCGGAACCACACCGACAACAGCTCCAACAACAGCAGCACCTACCACAGCTGCAACAACGGCTGCGCCCACTACACCAGCGCCTACCACAGCGGCACCTACCACACCAGCAGTAACCACTCCTGCCACTCAGGAAGCGCCTGTTACAAACAATCCACAACAGGAAGTGGGACCAGGTGTTTCCAATTCCACAGGAAAGAAAAAAACAGGTCCGGGCGTTAAATAAGGAGATGATTGATTGATGCTGAAGAAAGAAACCTTTGTTCCAATCCAGTTTTTTAAAAAAGAGGCATATACGGGAAGCATGAATGGGATGCGGTATCGGATTAAAAAGGAAGAAGAAGGACTTGAAGCCACCGTTTACCCCCAGCCATACTGTTACGAAGCGACTGCCGATGAAAAAAAGACGAAAGCAGTGTTTCCTTTTTCAGAGGAAGGAAGGCAGCAGGCACTGGAATGGATTAATCAACAGTTTGTGGAGAAACAGGATCTGTGGGCCGCTGCAGAGAGAAAATAAACAGAGTTATAAAAGGATAGAAAAGAGAGCTGTCTTGTCACCTGACAATTGGTTGACAAGGCAGCTTCTTTGTGTTAAATTCAGAGAATAGAAAAGGAAGGAGATGGTAGTTTTGGCAGAAATTATGCCCCATATCAGGCTGTCAGACAGTCAGGCAGCTCCCTATGCTCTGCTGCCGGGAGATCCTGCCCGATTAGACCGGATTGCTTCCCACCTTACAAATGTGGAGCAGCTTGCTTACAACAGGGAATACCGAAGCATAAAAGGGTTCTATCATGGAGTACCTGTGATAGCGGTTTCTACGGGAATAGGAGGAGCCTCTGCAGCAATCGCTGTGGAAGAGCTTTCCAGAATCGGGGTACGTGGAATGATCCGGATCGGCAGCTGCGGAGCTCTTAAAAAAGGAATCCGCCTTGGAGATTTAATTCTGGTAAATGGAGCTGTCAGAGATGATGGTGCATCGTCCTCCTACGTTGACTCCAAGTACCCTGCAATTCCGGATACAGGTCTTTTGATCGCCTGTATGGAGAGTGCAAAGGCACTGGGGGCAACGGCTCACGTGGGAATTGCCAGAAGTCATGACAGCTTCTACATCGATGAGGAAGAAAAAATCTGCGCTTACTGGTCGGGAAAAGGGGTTCTTGGATCAGATATGGAAACGGCGGCTGTATTTGTAACTGGAGGCTTACGTGGAGTTAAGACTGCCTCCATACTGAATACGGTGGTGGAATTTCAGGAGGAGCTGACGGAACAGATTAACAGCTATACCGACGGCGAATCTGCTATGATGAGAGGGGAACAAATGGAGATCCTGACTGCACTGGAAGCGTTTGTACGGATGGATCAATCAGAATCATGAACGGAGGATTGAATATGAATCATTTATTTAAAACCAGGTTAAACGCGGCTACTTTTGTTTTGATACCGGCTTGTATCGGAATCAATTATTTAGGAAAACTATTTGCATCTGTTCTAAAACTTCCCCTTTGGCTGGATTCCATCGGTACCTGTATCGGAGGTGTGCTGGGGGGTCCCATAATCGGAGCTGTCTGCGGGGCAGCCAATAATCTGATTTTTGGCTTTACCACCGGTGATTCCATTACTTTGATCTATGCCCTCACCAGTCTTTTAATTGGAGCTGCAGTGGGTATTATGGCAAGGCTGGGTCATATGGAAAAGCTTACAGGAGCAATTCTTACCGCAGTGGCTGCAGGACTGACAGCAGTTGTTATCTCCACTCCTCTAAATGTAATCTTCTGGGGCGGGGCAACCGGCAACGTTTGGGGAGACCTTTTATTTGGCTGGTCCCAGTCTGCTGGACTGCCTGTATTTTTTGGATCATTTCTGGATGAACTGGTTGTCGATGTGCCGGACAAGTTAATTACAGTCCTCATTGTCTTTGCGATTATGAAGGGACTTCCTAAAAAACTCACCTCTCTTTATGATGTGAATGACGAGGTAGAAAGTCTGGATTAAGAAAGGGTTTATTCCTATGAAAAGCATCAGTCTCTACGTAGATAAGGACAGCTATTTAACCAGACTTCACCCCTTTGCCAAGATGGTGTATATCCTGGCAGCCATCAGCGTGCCTCTCATTGGAGGCGCGCTGTGGATGTATGGGCTGTTTCTGGCGATCAGTCTGGGCCTTTTGATCAGCGGAGGAATCCTTAAAAAGGTTTTTCCGCTGATTGCATTTTCATTTACCATTCTCATTACTATTTTTTTGATCCACGGTCTGTTTAATAAAGAGAATGAAACCATTCTGTTTCGAGTGGGAGCCCTGACATTTTACCGGGAAGGTCTTCTTTATGCATGCCGGATCGGTCTGAATATTTTAAATATGCTTCTGGCTTTTGCTGCGTTTGTTCTTACAACCAGACCGGCAGATCTGGTAGACGATTTGGAACAGATGGGATTTTCTCCCAGATTCGGATATATGATCACCTCTGTTTTTCAAATCATTCCTCAGATGATGGGAACCATGAATACTATTTTAGATGCCCAGAGAAGCCGGGGAATGGAAACCGAAGGAAGTTTGTTTACCAGGGCTAAGGCATTTATTCCCCTCATTTCTCCAGTGGTCAGCAGTTCTCTCATCAATACAAGAGAACGGGCGATTGCTCTTGAGGTCAGAGGGTTTGGCTCTAAGAATAAAAAAACATTTTTAAGAGAGCACCGGCTATCAGGAGGGGACAAAGGATTTATGATTCTTATGGCTCTTCTGATTGCTGCCTCGGCTGTCTGGAGGATCGTATATGGCATTCATTGAAGTAAAAGGATTAAAATATAAGTATCCCCATACCAGTAAGCTGGTTCTTGATGGAATTAATTTTGAAGCGGATAAGGGACAGTTTATCGGCATTATCGGTGAAAATCAGGCGGGGAAAAGTACACTCTGCCAGGCATTTGCAGGGCTTGTTCCAACCATGTTCCGTGGGGCGTATGGGGGAAAGGTGATCATTGACGGTGCAGAAGCATCAAAGGTACCAATTGCAGTTCTCTGCCAGAAAGTGGGCCTTGTGTTTCAGAATCCCTTTAATCAGCTGTCCGGTGCGAAAGATACGGTTTTTGAGGAAATTGCCTTTGGACTTCAGAATCTGGGAATTCCAAGAGAAGAGATCGGAAAAAGAGTGGATAAATCGCTGAAGCTCCTGGATATTATTAAATATAAGGACAGGAATCCCTTTGATTTATCAGGGGGTCAGATTCAGAGAGTGGCAATTGCCAGTATTCTTGCCATGGAACCTGAGGTTTTAGTCCTGGATGAGCCCACATCCCAGCTGGATCCTCAAGGCAGCGAAGATGTGTTCCTGGTGGTTGAAAAACTGGCGAAAACAGGAATTACCATCATTATGGTAGAGCAGAAGATGGAAAAGCTGGCGGCTTATTGTGATAAGATACTCCTGCTGCACCGCGGAGTACAGGTGGCTTATGATGTTCCGGAACGTATTTTTTCCAGAGACGATTTAAGGGAGCTTGGAGTGGAGCCTCCCGTCTATACTCAGGTTTCGAAAGCTCTTTCCGTATACAGAAAAGAGGGAGATGAGTTACTTTATCCCGTAACCTTAAAACAGATACAAAACCACAAGGATCAGTTTCCAGTTACTATTTCAAAATCAGGAAGAGAGGGATCTCTTGATAAACTGGGTCAGGATATATTTACCATAAAGGATCTGGGCTTTCATTATATACCCGGCGCTCCGATCATTGAAAACCTCACCCTTTCCCTGGATATAAGGCCAACTGCAGTGATTGGTCAGAACGGTGCCGGGAAAACCACACTGGTTAAGCTGCTTAAGGGACTTTTAAAACCCAAGGCAGGAAACGTACTTCTGGAAGGGGAGGATATATCCGGGCGTACCGTAGCCCAGCTTGCAAAAAAAGTGGGATATGTATTTCAAAATCCCGATGACCAGATTTTTAAGAATCAGGTTTTAGAAGAGGTGATGGTAGGCCCCTTAAACATCGGTATGACAAGAAAAGAAGGGGAACAGCGTGCCAGGGAAGCTCTTGAGATGGTAGGTCTCCTCCATGCTGAGAAAGAAAACCCTTATGATCTGGATTTGTCTGAACGAAAGATGGTAGCAATTGCATCTGTGGTGGCAATGGATCCTAAGGTGCTGATATTAGATGAACCCACCATCGCCCAGGATGCCAGGGGGCGGGAGGTACTGGGGCAGCTGATTCGTACCATGACAGAGAGAGGAAAATTCGTACTGGCAATTCTTCATGATATGGATTTCGTTGCCCGGTATTTTGAACGGGTTATTGTTATGGCAGGAGGAAAGGTGATTTCAGACGGACCGGGAGAGAAGATATTCTATGAGAAAGACACTCTTACAAAAGCCCGGCTGGAACCGCCTCACATCACAAGGCTTTGTGAGATCCTTGGATACGAAGGCACATTTTTGACAACAGAGGACATCAGAAAAATAAGGCAGGAGTAATAAAACGTGGAAGGCAGCAGCAGAAGAAAGAAAATAGTGGAACTGTTAATGGAAGAAGGAAAGCCCATATCCGGAGGAGATTTAGCCCAGAGACTTGGCGTCAGCAGACAGGTGGTGGTACAGGATATTGCACTGTTGCGTGCGGAAAATAAAATGATCCTGTCCACCAATAAAGGCTACCTTCTTCATCTGGAAAAGAGAGAAGAGGAACCTTCTTTTGTAAGGATTTTCAGAACCAGTCATAAGACAGAAGATACCCTGGAGGAACTAAATACCATTGTTGATTATGGCGGGAGAATCAGGAACGTGTTCATCGAACACCAGTTATACGGGCAGATTGAGGTGGATTTAATTATTAACAACCGTTTGGATGCGGCGGAGTTTATGCAGCATTTAAATTCCTCCAAAGACCAGCCCTTAAATGTAATGACAGGAGGCTGCCATTATCATACGGTAGAGGCAGACTCGGAGAAGAATCTGGATTTTATTGAGGCGGAGCTGAAAAAGAAAGGCTATCTGTTATAGGATAAGACGTTTTCCCCCTTTTCGAATCGTTTGAAGTATGATATGATATTGTATTATTGAAGTGACTGATATGGAGGAAGAAAGATGGAAGATAACAAAGAAGAAATAATTTCTAAAAACTTTATTGAACAGGAGATAGACAAGGATCTTTCAGAAGGCGTTTATAACCATGTGCAGACCAGATTTCCACCGGAGCCAAACGGTTATCTGCATATTGGACATGCCAAATCCATCCTGTTAAACTATGGCCTGGCGAAAAAGTATGGCGGAAAATTCAACCTCCGTTTTGATGATACAAACCCGACAAAAGAAAAGACGGAATTCGTGGAATCTATTATTGAAGATGTGAAATGGCTGGGAGCAGAATTTGATGACAGACTTTACTTTGCTTCCAACTACTTTCAGGAGATGTACGACTGTGCCGTTCTTTTAATTAAGAAGGGAAAGGCGTTTGTCTGTGATTTAACTGCAGATGAAATAAGGGAGTACCGTGGAGATTTTAAAACTCCTGGTAAGGAGAGCCCTTACAGAAACCGGAGTGTGGAAGAGAACTTAAAGATGTTTGAAGAGATGAAGGACGGTAAATACAAGGACGGCGAAAAGGTTTTAAGAGCCAGAATTGATATGTCATCTCCCAACATCAACATGCGTGATCCGGTTATCTACCGTGTGGCACGTATGACCCATCATAATACCGGGGATACATGGTGTATCTACCCTATGTATGATTTTGCACATCCAATTGAAGATGCCATTGAACATATCACCCACTCCATCTGTACACTGGAATTTGAAGATCACAGACCGTTGTACGACTGGGTAGTAAAAGAGTGTGAATTTGAAAACCCTCCCCGTCAGATAGAATTTGCAAAGCTTTATCTGACCAATGTGGTAACTGGAAAGCGTTACATCAAAAAGCTTGTTGAGGATAACATCGTTGACGGTTGGGAAGATCCAAGACTGGTATCCATTGCAGCATTAAGAAGAAGAGGCTATACGCCGGAATCCCTTCGTATGTTTGTTGATTTAGTAGGTGTTTCCAAGGCAAACAGCTCTGTTGACTACGCTATGTTAGAGTACTGCATCAGGGAAGATTTAAAACTGAAAAGACCCAGAATGATGGCGATTTTAGACCCAATCAAGCTGGTTATTGATAATTATCCGGAAGATACCACGGAGTATCTTGATGTAGCCAATAACCTGGAGAATCCGGAACTGGGTGAGAGAAAAGTTCCATTTGGAAAAGAACTTTACATCGAACGGGAAGATTTTATGGAAGAGCCCATTAAAAAGTACTTCCGTCTATTCCCAGGCAATGAAGTCCGCCTCATGAACGCTTATTTTGTGACCTGCACCGGCTGCGAAAAAGATGAGAACGGCAATGTTACGGTTGTTCACTGCACTTATGACCCGGAGACAAAGAGTGGTTCCGGATTTGAGGGCAGAAAAGTGAAAGGAACCATTCACTGGGTAGCTGCTTCAACTGCACAGAAAGTGGAGTGCCGCTTATATGAGAACATCGTGGACGAAGAAAAAGGAAAGTTAAACGAAGACGGAAGCTTAAACTTAAATCCCAATTCCCTGACTGTTTTAAAGAACTGTTATGTGGAGCCCAGCTTTGAAGGAGCCAGGGCATATGACAGCTACCAGTTTGTAAGAAACGGCTTCTTCTGTGTTGACTGCAAGGACAGCACACCGGAGCATCTGGTATTCAACCGGATTGTATCCTTAAAGAGTTCTTTTAAAATTGGAAAATAGTACAGCTGAACAAAAATGCCGCATGACCGCAAGATAAGGGACGTGCGGCATTTTTTCCTATCCGGTAAAGGAGGATTGTTGTTACCATGGAACTGATGATACCTTTAAAGAACCAGCCAGGCTGGCCTTATTACAGCCAGATTTACAGTTACATTAAGAATGAAATTGTAAAAGGCAATCTAAAGCCTGCGGTCCGCCTCCCCTCCACCAGACTTTTGGCGGAGCATTTAAAAGTCAGCAGAAGTACTACCCAGATGGCCTACGAGCAGCTTTTATCAGAAGGCTATATTGAGTCGGTTCCCTGCCGTGGTTATTTTGTATTGAAAATCGACGGACTCATTCATACCGGACAGGAGACTTTAAAATGCCAGCCCTCTTTTTTTACTGCTGCAAAAGAGGAAGGGGAGAAAAAGAACTGGGCTGTGGATTTTTCCCCAAGAGGAATTGATCTTTGTAATTTTCCCTTTAATACATGGAGGCGGATATCAAAAAATACGCTGATCGATGATAACAGAGAGATCTTCGCAGCGGGAGATCCCCAGGGAGAATATCTGTTTCGGGAAGCAATCCGTTCCTATCTTCATTCTGCCAGAGGCGTTAACTGTCTCCCGGAACAGATCATTGTAGGTGCAGGAAGCGAATATCTTCTGATGCTCCTGTCCCAGATTCTGGGAAGGGACAGAACCATCGCCATGGAAAATCCCACTTACAGACAGGCATACCGGGTGTTTGATAGTCTTAAGTATCAGGTGGTACCTGTTGATATGGATCAGTCGGGAATGGATGTCTCGCTGCTTGAAAAAAGCGGTGCAGATATTGCCTATGTCATGCCCTCTCATCAGTATCCCACTGGAATCATTATGCCGGTAAAACGAAGACAGGAGCTGCTTGCATGGGCGTATGAACAGGAGAACCGGTATTTAATTGAGGATGATTACGACAGTGAGTTCCGT
>SVDT01000130.1 GCA_015057775.1 Paenibacillaceae bacterium
GTTCCCCGGTACACCGATTGAAAAAAAGATTGTTCATGATTTTTCCGTCATTGAAAAGGACCCGGAGGTATCCATGGTAATTGAAACCATGGGAGGTTTAAACCCGGCTTATCCTTTTGTGAAAGCAAGCCTTCAGGCAGGCAAGCATGTGGCGACCTCCAACAAAGCGCTGGTAGCAGCATATGGAACGGAACTTTTAAAAATAGCGAAAGAGAATCAGGTAAACTTTCTCTTTGAGGCAAGCGTAGGAGGCGGTATTCCCATAATCCGTCCGTTGTATACTTCACTGGCCGGTGAGCAAATTGAAGAAATAACCGGTATATTAAATGGTACCACCAACTACATACTGACTAAAATGGACAAAGCCGGAGAAACTTTTGAAGAGGCACTGAGCAAAGCCCAGGAACTGGGATATGCGGAGCGCAATCCGGAGGCAGATGTGGAAGGACATGATACCTGCAGGAAAATTGCCATATTAACTGCTCTGGCTTCGGGACACGAAGTGAATTACGAGCATATTTATACAGAAGGGATTACTAATATAACGGATGTGGATTTCCGTTATGCCGACGCTCTTGGAACTTCTGTAAAATTATTTGGATCCAGCAGAATCAGTGATCAGGGAGTTCATGCGTTTGTAGCTCCGGTTATGATAGGAAAGGATCATCCGCTGTATTCCGTAAACGACGTATACAACGGCATTCTGGTAAAGGGAAATATGCTGGGGACTTCCATGTTTTATGGAAGCGGAGCTGGAAAACTTCCCACGGCCAGTGCAGTTGTAGCAGATATTATTGAAGCCCTTAAAAACCCGGGTCATCATGTGAAGATGGGCTGGGATGGAAATCGCCTTAACATCTCTGCCATGGACAGCGTTTCCTTCCGGTATTTTGTAAGAATCAAGGGGATTGCTGCAAAGCGGCTTGCTGAAGCAGAAGCTGCTTTTGGAAAGGTAGAAGTAACAGAACTGGACCACATGGATGAATTTGCAGTCATGACAGAGGTTATGACTGAGGAGGAATACCATTTAAGAGCGAAAAAGCTGTCAGGTATCAGACAGCGCATCCGCGCAGAAATTTAATTTTCGCCAGGAGGCATCAATGTTAGTTGTTAAAAAATTTGGCGGTAGCTCCGTCGCAGACAAAGAAAGAATATTCAATGTAGCAAAACGCTGCATTGAGGATTATGAAAAAGGTAATCAGGTAGTTGTGGTTTTATCCGCTATGGGAAAGACAACAGACGGTCTGATCGCCAAAGCTCATGAGATAAACCCTAATCCTCCAAAGAGAGAGCTGGATATGCTTCTGGCGACGGGAGAGCAGGTGAGCGTGGCACTGATGTCCATGGCCATGAATGCTCTCGGTGTACCGTCTGTTTCATTAAACGCGTCCCAGGTAGCCATGCATACTTCTTCCGCTTATGGAATGGCTAAATTAAAGAAAATTGATACGGAACGGATCCAGCATGAACTGGAAGCGAAGAAAATCGTTATCATCACAGGTTTTCAGGGTATTAATAAATATGATGATCTGACAACTCTTGGACGAGGGGGATCAGATACCACGGCTGTAGCACTGGCTGCCGCACTCCATGCCGATGCATGTGAGATTTACACAGATGTGGACGGAGTTTATACAGCAGATCCGCGAATTGTTCCCCATGCCAGAAAGCTATTGGAGGTTTCCTACGATGAGATGCTTGAGTTTGCTTCTCTGGGAGCCAAAGTGCTCCACAACCGTTCGGTAGAGATGGCGAAGCGCTATGGAGTACAGCTGGTAGTACGATCAAGTCTGAACAGAGAAGAAGGTACCATCGTCAAGGAGGAAACAAAATTGGAAAGAATGCTGGTGAGCGGAGTTGCCGCAGATAAAAATGTAGCCCGTATTTCCGTAATCGGGGTTAAGAATGAGCCTGGAGTCGCATTTAAAATATTTAATCTTCTGGCAAAACACAACATTAACGTTGATATCATTATCCAGTCCATTGGCAGAGAAGAAAGAAAAGACATCTCCTTTACGGTGGCGAAGCAGGATTTAAAAGAAACCATGGATCTTTTAAACGAACATAAGGATGGGATTACAGCCCAGAATGTGACCAGTGAAGAGGATGTGGCAAAGCTTTCTATCATCGGCGCAGGGATGACCAGTAATCCAGGAGTTGCCGCAAAGATGTTTGAAGCCCTTTACAATGCCAATATTAACATTAAAATGATTGCAACATCTGAAATAAGGATTACGGTCCTCATTCATGAAGAGGACGTAAACCGAGCCATGAGAACGGTTCACGATGCCTTTGATCTTGCGGATTAAACGAAGGTGGAACCAATGATCTGGTTAAGAAAAATTTGGAAAATAGGATCCGTCTGTATCTTTCATTCCCTCACCGGGCTCTACTGTCCCGGCTGCGGGGGAACGAGAGCAGTGCGGACTTTGTTACAGGGGGACCTGCGGATGAGCGTTCAGTATCATCCGCTGGTCCTTTATACTGTTATTGCTGTTTTGGCTGAGGGTATCATCCGGTTTATATCAAAAAAAAGAAAGCACCCGTTGGACCATAAAAAAAGGGAACGGATACTTATTCTTATTGGAGCTGCAATTGTAGTGATAAACTGGATCTTCAAGAACTATATGCTGGTGGTGAAAGGAATTGATCTCTTACCTCCATTATAATGATTTATCTGCCAACGCCCCCAGTGGGCATCAGTGCCTGGGTTGTCGCTTCAAATACCTGTCTGAAATACAGCCCCAAAGGGGTGTTGGTATCCATGACATCATAGACAAATATAATGAACAATGCCAGTAACAGGCCACAGACAGCAGATATAATGGAAAGGATCAGTCCAAGCTGTGCCTGGTGGCTGAAGGGCTTTCCTTTTTTTGATAATATAGCAAGAGCAATGCCTGTGAGACCGAAAATCAGACCTGCCGGCAGATTCCAGATACTGAATAAGGGAAGGCAGTCTGTCAGCAGTCCCAGGCCGCCTAAAAGGACAGACCAGAATGCCAGGAACGAACCTGTATTCGGAGTTTGCGGAAGCATTCCTTTATTGCTGTTATAATTTTCTCCCATTGGTGTTTACCTCGTATGTGTATAGTACAGAAGTCATCCAGGATTTTCCTGAACTAAATCTGTATTTTATGATTGTAGCACGAAAAGACCGCTGTGTCCAGACGGGTATTGCATAACGGGGAATGATGAATTATAATAGTTGAATTGAACCAACTATGAAAAATAAGAGGTACAGCATGGATATAATAAAGATTTTACAGGAAGAACTTTCCATTTCCAGAAATCAGGTGGAAGAGACAATCAGACTTATTGATGAGGGGAATACTATTCCCTTTATAGCCAGATACCGAAAAGAGGTAACCGGTTCTTTAAATGATGAAGTTCTGCGTAATTTAGATGAAAGGCTTCGTTATTTAAGGAATTTAGAGGAGCGGAAAGAACAGGTACTTTCATCCATCAGAGAACAGGAGAAGCTGACACCGGAGCTGGAAAAGAAGATTCTTAATGCCCAGACGCTGGTTGCAGTGGAAGATTTATACCGCCCTTATAAGCAGAAAAGGCGGACAAGAGCCACCATCGCCAAAGAAAAAGGATTAGAGCCATTAGCAGATCTTATTATTCTTCAGATGACGAAGACCCCTCTTCTGGAATCCGCAACGGACTATGTTTCGGAAGAAAAAGGAGTGGCCACTGCCCAGGAAGCAATAGACGGGGCAAAAGATATTCTGGCAGAGCGGATTTCTGATCAGGCGGAGTACCGCACTTATATCCGGAATGCAACCATGAACCAGGGAAGCCTTTTATCTGCTGCAAAGGATGAGGAAGCAGAGTCTGTATATGAGATGTACTATAATTATGAAGAACCTTTAAAGAAGGCAGCAGGACACCGGATTCTTGCCATTAACAGAGGCGAAAAGGAAAAGGTTCTTACTGTGAAGGTGGCGGCACCGGAAGAAGTGATTCTCCGTTTTCTGGAAAAGCAGGTAATCATTCGGGACAATCCTGTTACTTCACCCGTATTAAAGGAAGTTGTAAAAGACAGTTACGACCGTCTCATCGCGCCGGCAATTGAGCGGGAGATCCGCAGCGAATTAACGGAAACAGCAGAGAATGGAGCAATCCGTGTATTTGGCAAAAATTTAGAGCAGCTACTAATGCAGCCTCCCATTGTTGGAAGAGTGGTTCTTGGCTGGGATCCGGCTTTTCGTACCGGATGCAAGCTGGCAGTAGTAGATGAAACAGGAAAAGTGCTGGATACCGTTGTAATCTATCCCACTGCACCTCAAAATAAAGTGGAAGAAGCCAAGTCTGTTTTAAAGAAGCTGATTAAGAAATATGGAATTTCCCTGATTTCTGTGGGCAATGGAACTGCCTCAAGAGAATCCGAGGCCATTATTGTTGAATTGTTAAAAGAAATCCCGGAGCCGGTTCAGTATATTATAGTGAATGAAGCAGGAGCTTCTGTTTATTCCGCCAGTAAGCTGGCAACAGAGGAATTCCCTAATTTTGATGTAGGCCAGAGAAGTGCAGCCTCCATTGCCAGAAGACTGCAGGATCCTCTTGCAGAGCTGGTAAAGATTGATCCTAAGTCCATTGGTGTGGGTCAGTACCAGCATGATATGAACCAGAAGCATTTAAGTGAAGCATTACAGGGAGTTGTGGAAGACAGCGTAAATAAAGTAGGTGTTGATTTAAATACGGCCTCTGCTTCTCTTCTGGAATATATATCCGGTATTTCAAAGCCAATAGCAAAGAATATTGTGGTTTACCGGGAGGAGAACGGTGCGTTTGAAAGCAGGAGCCAGCTGTTAAAGGTTGCAAAGCTTGGACCAAAAGCATTTGAACAATGTGCCGGCTTCATGAGAATCCAGGGAGGAAAGAATCCTCTAGATTTAACAAGCGTTCATCCGGAGTCCTATGATGCGGCTAAAAAGCTGCTGAAAAAACTGGGATATGAGGCAAAAGAGCTGATGAACGGGGGATTAAACGGAATCAGTAAAAAGATTCATAACTATAAAGAGCTGGCGGAAGAATTAGAGATTGGTGAAATCACCCTCCGGGATATTGTAAAGGAGCTGGAAAAACCGGCAAGAGATCCCCGTGACGAGATGCCAAAACCCATATTACGTACGGATGTTATGGAGATGAAGGATTTACAGCCTGGGATGGTTTTAAAGGGAACGGTTCGCAATGTAATTGACTTCGGTGCGTTTGTGGATATTGGAGTTCACCAGGATGGACTGGTTCACATTTCCCAGATATCGGACAAATTTATTAAACATCCCTTAGAAGCTGTCAGCGTAGGAGACATCGTTGAGGTAAAAGTAATAAGCGTAGATGTTCCCAAAAAGAGAATCGCTCTTACCATGAAATTCTAAGCAGATACAGTGAAATGCTGTATAAAAGGAGGAAAATGTGGAACAGAAAAATCCGCTTATATTAGAAGTGAAACTGACTGCAAAAGATCTCTGGAAATTTTCCATGTACCATTCATACCGGGGATTCCAGGGGATTTTCAGTTTTCTTTTCAGTGCTGCTGCTCTTTATGTGCTCATTGCAACCTGGACGACATCATCCCGCCCTTACCGGATTCTGATTCTTGTCTGTGCGCTGATGTTCACGGTCTGGCAGCCTTTCGTCCTCTATACGAAGGCAGTAAGACAGGCAAAAAAATCTGCCATTCGTGATGGTATGACCCTTTCATTTTCAGCAGAAGGAATTGTGGTAACCCAGGGGCAGGAGAAGCTGGAATTGTTATGGGAAGATGTGATGGTGGTAAAACGAATCGGCAAACTGCTGATTATTTATATGGACAAGATTCATGCCTATCTGCTTCCGGATTCTGTAGCAGGTGAGAAAGCGCAGGAAATAACAGCATTAATGAAAGAAAATCTGCCTCCGGAGAGGCGAAAGAGGATATAAATGATGGTAATAGAAAGCTGGAAACCAGAAGATACCTTTGAACTTGGAAAAAAACTGGGAGAGGAAGCGGCTCCTTCCACCATATTTTGCTTAAATGGAGATCTGGGGGTGGGAAAAACCGTATTCACCCAGGGGTTTGCCGCCGGGCTTGGCATTACAGAACCGGTGGACAGCCCTACTTTTACCATAGTAAAGCAATATGACGACGGACGCCTTCCCTTTTATCATTTTGACGTATACCGGATTGGTGACGTCAGTGAAATGGACGAGATCGGCTATGAAGACTGCTTTTACGGGGAAGGTGTCACATTAATTGAATGGTCCGGACTGATTGAAGAGATTCTTCCCAGACAGGTTATTACAGTAACCATTGAAAAAGATTTGGAAAAAGGATTTGACTACAGAAAAATCACCGTGGAGGGAATGTAAATGAACATATTAGGAATTGAAAGTTCGTCTCTTGTTGCATCGGTCGCCCTTCTTTCGGATGACATACTGACTGCAGAATACACGGTCAATTTCAAAAAGACCCATTCCCAGACACTGCTTCCCATGCTTGATGAGATTGTAACCATGACAGGAGTCAGCCTGGAAAATGTTGATGCCATCGCAGTTTCAGCAGGACCAGGCTCCTTTACCGGACTTCGGATCGGTTCTGCCACAGGAAAGGGTCTGGGGCTTGCGCTGAAAAAACCGCTTATTTCTGTTCCCACAATCGATGCAATGGCCTATGAGTTCTACGGCTGCGCTTCTATTATATGCCCAATTATGGATGCCAGAAGAAACCAGGTCTATACCGGTATTTATGATAACCGCATGGGATTCTCCATCGTGAAGGAATCCTGCGCCATGGATATCAGAGATTTAATTGAAGAGCTTAATTCCATGGGAGAGCGTGTATTTTTCTCAGGAGACGGCATACCGGCATATAAAGAAAGTATAGAAGAATTCATGAAGGTTCCATTTGAATTTGCACCCGCGCATTTAAGCAGACAGCGGGCAGGTGCAGTAGCAGCTTATGGAGCCCGTCTGTTCCTTCAGGGGAAAACGGTAACGGCAGCGGAGCATGCTCCCGATTATCTGCGAAAGCCCCAGGCAGAGCGTGAAAGAGAAGAGGCATTAAAAGGAGAGTAAGATGATTCGTGAGATGACTCCGGAGGATGTTATAAGTGTACTGGAAATAGAAATGCAGTGCTTTTCCGATCCGTGGTCTTATGAGATGATTAAAAAGGGATCAGAAAGCAGTCTTGATACCTGGCTGGTGCTTTGGGAAGAAGGAACCGCAGCGGGATACTGCGTTTTTCGGACAATCGCAGATGAATGCGAGCTGCTTCGGATTGCAGTCCTTCCTGAACTGAGGGGGAGGGGCCTTTCCAAGAAACTTATGGACCAGATGGTTTTTTATTCCAGACAAAAAGAAGTAAAATCCATATTTTTAGAGGTACGAGAAAGTAATGACAGGGCAAGAAACCTTTATAAATCCTATGGATTTGTGGAGGAGGGGATCAGAAAACATTACTACTCAAATCCCAGTGAAAATGCGGTCCTTATGGTCTGTTACCATATTTGAAACATTTACCACTAAAAATAGGGCATAACACCGTTTATAATGTAGGGGTATCCAGTAAGGATGCCCTTTTTTCTATCCTGGTGTGCAGGGAGGCGGATAAAGGGATTTTTCTGGAAAATGTGAAAAAGGAACGCCTTGCAGGCATACCATTATGCCCGGAAAGAAAAGCATGGGCGGTAAAAGGAAAGGTGAGAGTAAGATGAGAAAGTACAAAAACGGCGGTCAGCTAGAAACAGTTGTTTGCAACTGCTGCGGCAAAAAAATTATTGTGTCAGAAGGGATTGCCAGGGAAGGGGTCATTAGCATCAATCACGCATGGGACTTCTTTTCAGAGAAAGATGGGGAGATCCATCATTTTGATTTATGTGAAACCTGTTACGATGCACTGATATCTGAGTTTAAGATACCGGTGGAGGTAGAGGAACAGCTGGAATATTTATAGTTGCTAATTCCCTCTGCTTTGTGTTATGATTTTATGTGGCAGTTTTTTGTTCTGCCCACTGAATGAGACAAAAGCGAGGAAATTCTATGTTGGATATATGTTTACTGGGAACCGGGGGCATGATGCCTCTGCCATACCGCTGGCTGACAGCTATGATGGCACGGTGCGATGGCAGCAATCTTTTGATTGACTGCGGGGAAGGAACCCAGATTGCATTAAAAGAAAAGGGCTGGAGCCCAAAACCCATTGATACTATCTGTTTTACCCATTATCATGCGGACCATATCAGCGGTCTTCCCGGTCTTCTTTTGACAATGGGAAACGCAGAGCGGACAGAACCCTTAACTCTGATTGGTCCAAAAGGGCTTGAGCGGGTGGTGGGAGCACTTCGTACCATTGCGCCGGAGCTTCCTTTTGAACTTAAATTCATTGAACTCTCCGAAAACAGAGAGCAGATAACCATGGCGCCTTACGTAATTGATGCATACCGCGTCAATCATAACGTTGTCTGCTATGGTTATTCCATTTCTATTCCAAGAACCGGAAGATTTGATGTGGACCGTGCCAAAGCGGCAGAGATTCCACAAAAATTCTGGAGTCGTCTTCAAAAGGGAGAAACCATCGATTATGATGGTAGAATTCTGACGCCTGATCTTGTTTTAGGACCGGACAGGCGTGGCCTTAAGGTGACTTACTGTACAGATACCAGACCCGTACCGGTGATTGCTGAGTATGCAAAGGATGCGGATCTTTTCATATGCGAAGGCATGTACGGCGAAGAAGGAAAAGAGGCAAAGGCAAGGGAATACCGCCACATGACATTTTATGAGGCTGCCAGACTTGCGAAAGAAGCTCAGCCAAGACAGATGTGGCTGACCCATTACAGTCCCTCTTTAACCAGACCGGAAGATTTTATGGACAAGGTTCGTGAGATTTTCCCCAGGGCAAAAGCAGCAAGAGATGCCTGGACGCTGGAACTGGAATTTGATGAGGAATGAGGGAATGGCGATGAAGAAAAATAATACAGAAGAAGATGTCTATATACTTGCAATTGAAAGTTCCTGTGACGAGACGGCAGCAGCGGTAGTGAAGAACGGAAGAGAGATCTTGTCCAATGTAATCTCCTCCCAGATCGATCTTCATACCTTATATGGCGGAGTCGTTCCCGAAATTGCTTCCAGAAAGCATATCGAAAAGATTAACCAGGTCATAGAGTCCGCACTTTTGGAGTCTGGTCTTACACTTGAGAATATGGATGCCATCGGGGTTACCTACGGCCCCGGACTTGTGGGAGCACTTTTAGTGGGAGTGGCGGAAGCAAAGGCAATGGCTTATGCGGCAAACAAGCCATTGGTCGGAGTCCATCATATAGAAGGTCATGTCTCCGCTAATTTTATTGAGCATCCAGACCTGGAACCGCCTTTTATGTGTCTGATTGTATCAGGCGGACATACACATCTGGTGATTGTAAGGGATTACGGAGAGTTTGAGATTCTTGGAAGAACCAGAGATGATGCGGCAGGCGAAGCATTTGACAAGGTGGCCAGAGCTGTGGGGCTGGGATATCCGGGCGGACCGAAAGTTGACAGGGCAGCAAAAGAGGGAAATCCACATGCAATAAAATTCCCGAGAGCAAAAGTAGACGGAAATATATACGATTTTAGCTTTAGCGGGTTAAAGTCTGCAGTATTAAATCACATTAATCATGCCAATATGATGGGAGAGGAAATCAATGTGCCCGATCTACTGGCATCATTCCAGAATGCAGTGGTTGATGTTCTGGTATCCCATACCGTTGATGCTGCAAAAGAGTATGGCTTTAAAAAAGTTGCCATAGCAGGTGGAGTGGCGTCTAACTCTGCCCTTCGAAAAGGCATGAAAGAAGCCTGCGAAAAAAATGGTATTGAATTTTATTATCCTTCTCCCATTTATTGTACTGATAATGCTGCCATGATTGGAACAGCGGCTTATTATGAATTTATTAACGGAGCCAGGGCTGACTGGGATCTTAATGCAGTTCCCAATCTGAAACTGGGAGAAAGGTAACCGGACTATGGAAAGAACAGCAGCAGTCGTCCTGGCAGCAGGAAAAGGTTCCCGCATGGAAAGTACAATCCACAAACAGTATATGGAGCTGTGCGGCAGACCCCTCCTTTATCATACCTTAAGAGCCTTTGAAGAAAGCTCTGTAGATGAGGTTGTTCTGGTAACTGGTCCAGGCGAGGTTTCTTTCTGCAGGACGGAGATTGTGGACCGTTATGGGTTTCGCAAGATAGCAGACGTAACAGAAGGCGGAAAAGAGAGATATCACTCCGTATATGCCGGACTGAAAGCAGTAAAGAACTGCTCCTACGTTCTGATTCATGATGGCGCAAGACCCTGCGTTACCAAAGAAATTATTGATACATCAATAGCTGGGGCAATGAAGTATGGAGCTTGTGTAATCGGCATGCCTGTTAAGGATACCATTAAGATATCAGATGAAAATGGTTATGCCGCATTAACTCCGGATCGTGCAAGCCTCTGGCAGATCCAGACACCTCAGGCATTCCGATATGATCTGGTTTTCAAGGCATATCAAAGACTGATGGAATCGGAATCTATTCAAAGAGGGGTTACAGACGATGCTATGGTGGTAGAATCCATGACAGAAGAAAAGGTGAAGTTAATAAAGGGCGATTATACCAATATAAAAGTAACCACACCGGAGGACTTAGAGATCGCCAGCGTATTTCTTAACAGAATATATGGAAAAAAATAAAAGGAATGCTGTAGGAGCAGCTTCCTTTTTATTTTTTTCCACCTGTTTTTAATAGATCCTTAACGATCAGATGTAGGTGCTCAAGCTGCTCTCGATTTAAATGCTGTGCATCTTCCATAAGTTCTTTGACTTTGGCAGGACTGGTTACATCGCGGGAAAAGAATTCAGCTGGTTCAATATCCAGATACTCACATATATAAAAGAAACCCATCATGGACGGAAGGGCCCGCCCATTTTCTATTTTATGGATATATGTGGGATTCTGTCCGAGAGAAAGACTCATATCACGTGCGGACACACCCTTTTGAGCCCTGAGCTCTGAGAGGCGTTTGGAAAAATTGAAGTCTATATACATGGGTAACTCCTCCTGATTCCATAGTATTGCATTAAATGAAATATGTGTAGTAAATAATGCATTCCATCACTTGACATGTTGCATTCATTACAATATTATTATTTATATAGAGTATTTAATGTATGATCAGGCTAAGAAATCCGTTATTAGGATTACATGGCTATTAGATAATATCAGCTGTTTCGTCAGATGAAAAGTAGGAAAGAAGGTACAATAGATGGAAACTGGAAAAACCAGGAATGAAACGGATACAGGCACCAGGGAAGGTTTGCTGGAACGAATTGCATCAGAATTAGGCTGCATGTATTTATCGGATCTGCGGGGAAGCACAGGCAAAGCAAGATTCAGAATCGTCGTTTCTGATATTCCTGCAATTGATTATTCAGTAAAAGTATGGCAGGATGCGCTTTATTATATAACAGGAATAGAAGAAAACTTTAGCACTGCTGAGCAGGCAAAGCAACGTCTTTTAGAGCATTTGTAGATGGGTTAAAAAATATTTGAAAAATATGTAAAAAAATGTTGACAGATGATACAAACAATGATAAACTATCGAAGTTGCCGCTGATGAAGACGGTAATTGAAAGAAAAAAGCTCCAAGAGATTTGAAAAAAATAGAAAAAAGTGCTTGACAAAAACACAAACTTCTATTAAAATGTAAAAGCGCGTTTGGAGAGGTATCGAAGTGGTCATAACGAGGCGGTCTTGAAAACCGTTTGTCCGCAAGGGCGCGTGGGTTCGAATCC
>SVDT01000131.1 GCA_015057775.1 Paenibacillaceae bacterium
TTGCAAAAGAAATGGGTTATTCAGATGAAATTGTTCTGATTAACGATCAGAAATTGACACATAGTTTTCTTTATGATCTATATACGCAAAATTATGCTTATATCTATGGAGAAGATGGAAAATATGATACAATTTTTCATGCGCAGGAAAAAACAATCAAAGAAATCACCACAAAGGAATCCTGCGTTATCATAGGAAGACTTGCAAATTTTATCCTGGCAGAACAAAAGAATACATTTCATGTCTTTATCTGCGCAGATATGGCTTCTAAAGTAAAACGTGTTATGATGCGCGAAAATCTTAAAGAAAAAGAGGCTGAGAAGAAAATTAGAAAAGCAGAATCTGAACGCAAAAATTTTTGCAGGCATTTCATGCAAAAAGAATGGGGACTGGCGAATGCATATGATTTATCATTAAAGGCGGACAGATATGGAATAGAAAAAGCTGCGGAAATAATTATGGAATTAGCGAAATAAATGCAGATTTGTTTTGACGTACCTAATTTCAATAAAACAGAATTCAAGCACTGTCCGGCATGGCAGGTTAACTGCCGGATGGTGTTTTTCTTTTATAGCAAAACCGGGTGGTTGTTGTAGAAACTGCCATATTGTGGTATGCTATAGAATGTCTAAATCAGTTTAATTAAAATAGAAGCTGACAGAGCGGAGGCTTACGTATGATATGGATTTTGTGGCTGACAGCAGTTATATGTGTCATTTATTATATCGTGATCGTGGTTTATTCCGGTATAACCACATCATTTTCCCTGATCTGGCTGTTTTTTGCCGCCATATGCATGTTATTGGCAGGAGGATGGGAAACTTATATAAAGCATAAGGATAAGGTGCCTTTGTGGGTTCCGGTTTCAGCTGCCACCATGTGCTGCACCGGCATTTTAGTGTTTGCTGTGGTTGAAATTCTGGTATTTACAGGTGTGGCTGTCCGTGATACCTCGAATCTGGACTATGTGATCGTTCTGGGGGCGAAAGTAAAGGAGACAGGAATTACAAAATCCTTAAAAAAACGCCTGGACAAGGCGGTGGAGTATGTGGATAAGAACCCAGGCACCATTCTCGTTTTATCCGGTGCCAAAGGAGAAGATGAGCCGGTTGCCGAGGCAGAGGCTATGAGAGACTATCTGATTTATAATGGTGTTAGAGAAGAACAGCTTATTTTAGAGACCCGTTCTTTCAGCACGGTTGAGAATATTGCGTACAGCCGTGTTGCCATTGAAGAGGACCAGGCAAGGAAAAAGGCCAGCCGGTTAAACAGCCCGGGCATTGTGGTTCCGGGGGCATTTGAAGAGGTGCCCGATAAACCCATAAGAGTGGGAGTGCTGACCAGTGATTTTCACGTATTTCGCGCCCAGCAAATTGCTAAAAAATGGGGGATTCCTGATATTTACGGAATATCCTGCGGATCCGATCCTGTTCTTTTTCTACATTTTTGCGTCAGAGAATGCGCGGCTATATTAAAAGACAAATTAGTGGGCAATATGTAATTAATACAGAATTTGCAGGAGGAAGAAATCATATATGAATCAATTAAAAAAACTTGCAGCCTATGAGGTTGTGGAGGAAAAAGAAATTGAGGAGTTAAACGCAACAGGATGCGTACTCCATCATAAGAAAAGCGGAGCAAGAATTTTCATTATACCGTGTGACGATGATAATAAGGTATTTAACATTGGATTCAGGACTCCTCCGGCGGACAGCACCGGAGTGGCACACATTCTGGAACACAGCGTTTTATGTGGTTCTGATCAGTTCCCTGTAAAAGACCCGTTTGTGGAATTGGTCAAAGGTTCTCTTAATACTTTCTTAAATGCCATGACTTATCCGGATAAAACTGTTTACCCGGTTGCCAGCTGCAATGAAAAGGATTTTCACAACCTGATGAATGTCTATATGGATGCAGTACTTCATCCCAACATTTATAAAGAAGAGAAAATCTTTATGCAGGAAGGCTGGCATTATGAGCTGGAAGAGAAAGACTCGGATTTAATCTACAACGGAGTGGTTTACAACGAAATGAAAGGTGCTTTTTCCTCTCCGGAAGAAGTTCTTGACCGTTTTACCAGAAAGGTACTTTTCCCGGATAACTGCTATGGTCAGGAATCCGGCGGAGATCCATCCTTTATCCCGGATCTCACATATGAGGAGTTTTTAAATTTCCACAGAAAGTATTATCACCCATCCAACAGTTATATTTACCTTTACGGCGATATGGATATGGAAGAGAAGCTTACATGGCTGGACCGTGAGTATTTAAGCCACTATGATCAGGCAGAGGTTGATTCCAGAATTGAGAGACAGAAACCGTTTGAACATCCGGTACAGGAAGAGACATACTATTCCATAACAGAAGGGGAATCTGAAGAAAACGCCACCTATCTTTCCATCAATACCGTAGTGGGTACCGATTTAGACCCCAAACTGTATGTGGCATTCCAGATTCTTGAATATACCCTTCTTGATGCGCCAGGTGCTCCTTTAAAGCAGGCACTGATTGATGCAGGAATTGGTCAGGATATTCTTGGTGGATATGACAGCGGAATTTTGCAGCCGTATTTTACGGTGATTGCAAAGAATGCCAACAAAGAACAGCTGGGAGAATTCCTTGCAGTTGTCAAAGGAACCTTAAGAAAGCTGGCAGATGAGGGCATTAACAAAAAGAGTTTAAAGGCAGGCATGAATTACTATGAATTCCGCTATCGGGAAGCAGATTACGGTTCCGCACCAAAGGGACTGATGTATGGACTTCAGTGTATGGACAGCTGGCTTTATGATGGGGATCCCATGATGCATTTACAGTATCAGGCCACCTTTGATTATTTAAAGAAAGTAGTGGATGACGGCTATTTTGAACAGCTGATCAGAGAGTATCTGTTAGATAATCCCTTTGAGGCAGTATTGACCGTCAGCCCGAAAAAGAACTTAACAGCGGAAGAAGACAGAAAAACAGCCGCAAAGCTTGCTGAATATAAGGCATCTCTTTCCGAAGAAGAGATTGACCGGTTAATTATTCAGACAAAAGCGTTAAGGGAATATCAGGAAAACCCGTCTCCCCAGGAGGATTTGGAAAAGATCCCCATGCTTGCCAGAGAAGATATCAGCAGAGAGCCGGAGGAGATTATCTGGGAAGAGAAGGAGGTCCATGGAGTTAAGGTTCTTCATCATGAGATGTTCAGCTCCGGTATTGGTTACCTGAAAGTACTGTTTGATACATCAGTTCTGCCGATGGAGGATTTACCTTATGTAGGATTTTTAAAATCCCTGCTTGGATATGTAAATACTGAGAATTACACTTACGGAGATTTAGCCAGTGAGATCCATTTAAACAGCGGTGGTGTTAGCTTCAGTGTCACCTCTTATCCTGATTTACAAAACAGAGGTCAGTTTAAAGGCTACTTCATGGCAAGTGCAAGAGTGCTCTATGATAAAATTGATTTCGGATTTTCTATTTTAAATGAAATACTGACCCGTTCTCTTTTAGATGATGAAAAGCGGGTGGGTGAGGTAATCAGCGAAACCAGATCCAGAGCAAGAATGAAGCTGGAGGGTGCCTGCCATTCGGCGGCAGTGGCGAGAGCTACATCCTATTTTTCCTCAGCTTCCTACTTTAATGATATAACTGGCGGAATCGGTTATTATGAATTTTTGGAAAAGCTGGATAAAGAATATCCGGCTGATAAGAAAACATTTATAGCCAGATTTCAGTCTGTGGTGAAAAAGCTTTTTACAACCGGCAATATGCTGGTCAGCTATACAGCAGATAAAGAAGGTTATGCCCTTCTGCCTGATGCAATGAAAAAGCTGACGGATGGGCTGCCTGCTGGAGATGAAAAACGGTATTCATTCCTCTACCCGTCAGGTAACAGAAACGAAGGCTTCTCAACTGCTTCCCAGGTCAACTATGTGGCAAGATGCGGAACCTTTGCAGGCACTGGAATGGAGTATACGGGAGCATTGAAGATCTTAAAAGTCATTTTAAGCTATGACTACCTTTGGATCAATTTGAGAGTCAAGGGAGGCGCTTACGGCTGCATGAGCGGATTCGGGCGTTCCGGCGAAGGCTATTTTGCTTCTTACCGGGATCCTAACTTAAAAGAGACAAACCAGATCTACGAAGGTGTGGTGGAATATTTAGAAAACTTCCAGGTCGAAGATCGGGATATGACCAAATACGTAATTGGAACCATCAGTGATATGGATGTCCCCTATCCGCCGTCTACCAAGGGAAACCGCGGTCTGTCCGCCTATTTATCAGGCGTGACCAGTGAAATGATGGAAAAAGAGCGGAAAGAAGTATTAAATGCATCACAGGAAGATATCAGAAGACTGGCTCCTATCGTAAAAGCGGTATTAAGCACCGGCAGTCTCTGTGTCATTGGTAATGAAGAAAAAATCGCAGCGGAAAGCTCTATGTTTGCAGAGACAAAGAACTTATTCCACTCATAACACAAAGGAGAATCTATATGGATCAAAATTATAAATCTGGCTTCGTTTCTTTAATCGGGCGCCCAAATGTGGGAAAATCTACTCTGATGAATCATTTAATCGGGCAGAAGATTGCCATTACTTCCGACAAGCCGCAGACAACAAGGAACAAGATTCAGACCGTATATACGGATGACAGGGGGCAGATTATATTCCATGATACTCCGGGAATCCACAAGGCGAAAAACAAGCTGGGAGAGTATATGGTGAATGTTGCAGAACATACATTAAAGGAAGTGGATGTAGTTCTGTGGCTGGTAGAGCCTTCCACCTTTATCGGTGCAGGAGAGCAGCATATCGCCGAGCAGTTGAACCAGGTAAAGACACCGGTAATCTTAGTAATTAACAAGATTGATACCGTGAAGAACCAGGAAGAGATTCTCACATTTATAAACGCCTATAAAGATATCTGCAAGTTTGCAGAAATCGTTCCGGTATCCGCATTAAAGGATAAGAATACGGATTTAATGCTGGAGCTGATTTATAAGTATCTTCCGGAAGGCCCACAGTATTACGATGAAGACACGGTGACTGATCAGCCCATGCGTCAGATCTGCGCAGAACTGATAAGAGAAAAGGCGCTTAGGCTTTTAAACGATGAGATTCCTCACGGAATTGCAGTAACAGTAGAGAAAATGAAGGAACGGGACAACGGAATCATGGATATCGAAGCCAATATTATCTGTGAACGGGAATCCCACAAGGGAATCATCATTGGAAAAGGCGGCGCCATGTTAAAAAGAATTGGAAGCGCAGCACGAAGAGAGATCGAATCCCAGCTGGAGACGAAGGTGAATTTACAGCTGTGGGTCAAGGTTCGCAAAGAGTGGCGTGACAGTGAACTGTATATGAAAAATTATGGGTATAGCCAGAAGGATATTTAAAAACGGTGGTAGAAATTGAGGGAAACAGAGAAACTGACGGGAATGGTATTAAAGGTTTCTCCAGTAGGAGAGATGGATAAGCGTCTTGTGATACTGACCAGGGAAAGAGGGAAAATTACCGCATTTGCCAGAGGTGCAAGGAGGCCGGGCAATCCGTTTATGGCGGTGAGCAGGCCCTTTGCCTTTGGCCAGTTTTCCCTTTACGCCGGCAGGGATTCCTACACACTTCAGTCTGCGGAAATTTCCAATTATTTTGATGAACTGTCAGCTGATATGGAATGTACCTGCTATGGCTCTTACTTTCTGGAATTTACCGATTACTATTCCAGGGAAAACATAGATGGGACGGGACTGTTAAAGCTTTTATACCAGTCGGTACGGGCTCTTTTAAAGCCTGCTTTGGATAACCAGCTGGTTCTGCGGATTTTTGAGCTGAAGGCCATGGTATTAAGCGGGGAATATACAGAGAAACCACCGCGTCAGGTCAGTGATTCGGCGAACTATGCATGGGAGTATGTCATCGGTTCCCCAATCGAGCATTTATATACCTTTACCCTGACGGAACCGGTGCTCATCGAGTTCTCCCGCTGTGTGGAAATCAATAAAAAGCGGTACGTTGACCGTGAGTTTCATTCTCTGGATATTTTGCAGACGATGATGGGGAGTTAAGTATTGAAATGAAAGGCAGCATTTGGTATAATGCTCTCATATGTGCCAATGCAGGAGGAAATTGGATGAAGAAAAGGAAAGCGGTTCTTGCTGTTTTGCTGACTGCGGGCATGCTGACAGGCTGTCTTGGTAATGGCGGCAGCAGCACCTTAAATTCAGAGAGCAGCAGAATCTTTGTAACAGAAGAAGGAACCCTTCAGACTGCAACGGTGGAATCTTATGCGCAGCAGGACTATTATAATGGGGATGAACTGAAGGCATTTCTGGAAGAGGCAGTTTCTCAGTATAACGGAGCCAACGGGCAGAATCAGGTCACCTTAGACTCCTGCACACTGGATAAGGGAACAGCCAAGATGATGTTTCATTACGCTACTGCTGATGCGTTGATTGGATTTACAACCCAGTATGAAGATAAAGCCAATCTGGTAGAATCCATTGAGGTAAATAAGCTGTCTGAAGTTTATAGTCAGAGTCAATCAGAAAAAGTAACCTTTATAAAAGCTTCGGATGGTAAAAAAGCGGATGATAAGGCAGTATCCAAGAAAGGAACGAGCCAGGCGGTTGTTGTGACATCAGCCAATCCCGTTACCATACAGACCCAGGGTAAGATTCTGTTTGTTTCCGACAATGTGGTGATAAAGGACAGTCATACTGTACAGACAACAAAGGGAAAAAGCTACATTATTTTTAAATAAGAGAGGTTAAGATCATGGAAAAGACAATGGAAAAGATAGTGGGACTGGCAAAGTCAAGAGGATTCGTATATCCAGGTTCTGAAATATACGGAGGTCTTGCAAATACCTGGGATTACGGCAATCTGGGAGTGGAATTAAAGAACAATGTTAAGAAAGCCTGGTGGCAGAAGTTCATACAGGAAAGTCCATATAACGTTGGTGTGGACTGTGCTATCCTGATGAATTCCCAGACCTGGATCGCTTCCGGCCATTTAGGCGGTTTTTCCGACCCTCTCATGGACTGCAAGGCATGTAAGGAACGTTTCCGCGCAGACAAACTGATTGAGGATTACATGGGCGAACATGGAATCACAATAGAAGGTTCTGTTGACGCATGGTCTCAGGAAGAGATGAAACAGTACATCGATGAAAAAAATATCTGCTGCCCAAGCTGTGGAAAACATGATTTTACCGATATTCGTCAGTTTAACTTAATGTTCAAGACCTTTCAGGGAGTTACCGAAGATGCGAAGAATACTGTTTATTTAAGACCAGAGACTGCTCAGGGTATTTTTGTAAACTTTAAGAATGTACAGAGAACTTCCCGTAAGAAGATTCCTTTCGGAATCGGACAGATTGGTAAATCCTTCCGTAATGAGATCACTCCTGGAAACTTTACATTCCGTACCAGAGAATTTGAGCAGATGGAGCTGGAGTTCTTCTGTGAACCGGATACAGATTTAGAGTGGTTTGCATATTGGAAAGAATTCTGTGTCAGCTGGTTAAAGAACTTAGGCATGAAAGAGGATGAGATGCGTGTCAGAGATCATGAGCAGGAAGAGCTTTCTTTCTACAGCAAAGCTACCTCTGATATCGAATTTTTATTCCCATTTGGCTGGGGCGAATTATGGGGTATTGCAGACAGAACTGATTACGACTTAACCCAGCATCAGAACACTTCCGGTCAGGACTTAACCTATTTTGATGATGAGAAGAAAGAGCGTTATATTCCATATGTAATCGAGCCTTCTTTAGGAGCTGACCGTGTAACACTGGCATTCCTTTGCGCAGCTTACGATGAAGAAGAGATTGCCGAAGGTGATGTACGTACCGTGCTTCGTTTCCATCCGGCAATCGCACCGGTTAAGATTGGTGTACTTCCATTATCCAAGAAATTAAATGAAGGTGCAGAAAAAGTATTTGATGAACTGCGTAAATATTATAATTGTGAATTTGACGACAGAGGAAACATTGGTAAACGTTATAGAAGACAGGATGAGATCGGTACTCCATTCTGCATTACCTATGACTTTGATTCAGAAGAAGATCACGCAGTAACCGTTCGTGACCGTGATACCATGGATCAGGTAAGAGTTCCAATTGCAGAGCTTAAAAGCTACTTTGAAGATAAGTTCCATTTCTAATTACAGAATCCGGAGGAGAATCTTTTTAAAGATTTTCTTCCGGATTTTTTGCCTTCACTTTTCCAAATCAGAGTCTCGTTTGGTCCAGTGTACCGTTTCCGGCAGATGGACAATTGGTGCATAGATACAATAGATTTTCAGGGGCCGGTCACCGGTATTGATCAGATTGTGCCAGATATTGGCTGGAATTAAAACCGCACAGCCATTATCAACAGGCTGGGAATAAAACAGGTCATATGGACTATCCCCCATATAAATGATTCCATCTCCATCTACAACGCAAAAATACTGATCCTGACCTGGGTGGCTTTCTGCACCTATATCATACCCCACAGGAATACTCATAAAAGTAAGCTGCATATGTTCTCCTGTCCATCTTGTTGTTCGAAAGGAAGGATTTCTTAATGTATCATGATTGATATTAAGAATGAGAGGTGAAGGCCCGTAGTCGCTGGCATCCCAGGAATAATAGGAGCGTTCATTACAGGTGGAGTTACAAAAAGAATTACAGTCGGACATGGAAACATCACTCTTTTCATTTTAGTAATGTATTATATGGTACAGAGATCGTTCAGTGACACCGGATCAGACAAAGAAAAAAGCCGCAGGCGGTAAATCCAATAGATTTATCCAGTCCTGCGGCATATTTGTTATCTCTGACCTTTGTCGTATGGAATTCCTTCCGCTTTTGGAGCCTGGGAATTTCTTGAGGTAAATACCAATACGATTAATGTAATGATATAAGGAACCATTTTGTAGAAGTAACTTGGAATTCCCAGAGCACTTAAGAATGGAATTCCGGAATAAGAGGAAGCCACCGCTTTCATCAGTCCAAAGAAGAGGGAACACAGCATGATATTGACTGGTTTCCACTGACCAAAGATTAATACCGCCAATGCCAGGAAACCGTATCCTGCCACATCTGCATTAAAGTTGGTGGAAGTAGGAACTACAAATACCAGACCTCCCAGACCGCCCAGAGCACCGGAGATTAATACTCCTGCATACTGCATACGGTAAACGTTAATTCCCGCAGAATCCGCTGCCTGTGGGTGTTCTCCGCATGCCCGAAGCCTTAAACCAAATCGTGTGCGGTAAAGCACAACGGCAGATAATACAAAGATTAAAATTCCCACGTAGGTGGTAATATAGGCGTTCTGGAATAAAAGAGGTCCGATAAATGGGATACTGCCAAGTACAGGAACCGAGGTGATACGGAAAGTATTGTTAAATGGAACCTGTTGAACACCCTGAATAACACGGGCTACGAATACTGCAAAAGCAGGAGCAAACATATTAAGAGCAGTACCGCTGATAACCTGGTTTGATTTCATGTTAATGGATGCATAAGCATGGAACAAAGAGAAGATCATTCCAGTGCCCATAGATATTAATATGGCCATAATCAGCTGAAGCTGGCCGCTCATACTGTTGCCTGTAAAATTTAAAAACAGGATTCCAGTAAATGCTCCCATGGTCATAATACCTTCCAAAGCGATGTTAATAATACCGCTTCGCTCGGAAAACATGGCTCCAAGTGCAACGATCATGAGAGGAATCATGAAATACATGGTCTGCTGAAAAATAAAATAAATGACACTCATGATTTCTTTCCTCCTTTCCCAGTTTCGTCAGTTTTTCCATTTTTCTGTCCAACGAACTTTGCCATAATGATTTTTACCATCAGGGCAAATGCGCTGAAATAGATAATAACTGCAACGATGATATCGATAATTTCTGTGGAGAACTCAAACAGCTGTAAGTAAAAGCCGCCGGCTGTCAGGTATGCAATGAAGATACCAGAGAACAGAACGCCGATGGGGTTGTTTAAACCAAGGAGTGCAACAGAAATACCTGTAAATCCTTCGGAAGGAAGTACGTCTTTAATCTCGATATGCTTTCCGGTTCCTGCAAGGAATAAAAGACCTCCTGCAAGTCCTGCAATAGCACCGGCGATTACCATGGAAAGAATGATGCTTTTCTTTTCATTGATTCCTGCATATTTGCTGGCATCACGGTTAAAGCCCACTGCTTTTAATTCATATCCGAATGTAGTCTTATTTAAAATAACCCATATAAGGATTACCACCAGAATCGCAATGATAATTCCTCCGTTAACACTGGAACCCGGGAAAATCTTATCCAGACCCATCTTGGGGATATTAGCTGTATTGGCCACATTCTTGGATTCGTTTCTTAAATTGTTAAACAGCGGCTTATAGCTTTTCGTAATCCAGTTTACCAGATACATACCAATATAGTTCATCATAATAGAGGCGATAACCTCATTTACGTTGTAGTACGCTTTTAAAATACCTGGTACCAGCCCCCATAAGGCGCCAAGGATTACACTTGCTGCCAGAGCTACAATCCAGTGAGCCGGGCCGAGAGAGGTCCAGAGAATTCCAACATAAACCGCACCGAAGCCTCCTATAATAAACTGGCCGGGAGTACCGATGTTAAAAAGTCCGGTTTTAAATGCAAATCCAACGGAAAGACCGGTAAGAATAATGGGTGTGGCATAATAAAATACCTGACCCACACCTTTGGCTCCGTGGGTGAAGGCTCCGCTTAAAATCGTAGCAAATCCGGGAAGTGCCTGCTCTGGATTACACAGAAACAAGATAATCAGCCCTACAATGAGTCCCAGAATAATAGCGAATATGGAAGAGAGGATGCCTGTATGATCCTTTATCTGTTTCGGTTTCATAGTGTGCCACCTTCTTTCTTAGCGCCTGCCATATAAAGACCTAATTCCTGAACGGTAATGTTCTCAGGATCTAAGTCGGCAACGATTCCGCCTTCAAACATGACTAAAATCCGGTCGCTTAAATTCATAACTTCATCTAATTCCAGAGATACCAGTAAAATAGCGGCACCTGCATCACGCTGCTTTACCAGCTGGTTGTGAATGTATTCAATGGCACCAACATCCAGACCTCTGGTAGGCTGAACTGCAAGGAGAATATCCGGACCTTTGGAAATTTCTCTTGCTACAATCGCTTTCTGCTGATTGCCGCCGGACATGCTGCGGGTCGTGGTAAATGCCCCTTCGCTGCTTCGAATATCATAATTTTCAATCAGTTTTTGTGCATAGTCATAGATCTGGTCATTCTTTAAAAATGTGCCGCTCTGAAATTCTTTGTCAAAATACTGCTGGAGAACCAGGTTGTATGCCAGATTGTATTCCAGTACCAGTCCATGTTTATGACGGTCTTCGGGGATGTGGGAGAGACCATGGGTATTTTTGTAGCGGATACTTTTTTTCGTCATATCCTCCCCGTTAATGGTGACAGTACCGGAGCTGGGATCCGAAATACCGGTGATTGCATGAACCAGCTCTGTCTGTCCATTGCCGTCAATACCGGCGATACAGACAATCTCACCTCTCCTTACCTGAAATGACACATCATGAACCAGCTTTTTGGTTTGTCCTTCCCGTTTGGCTTCTACGGATAAATCTTTTACTTCCAGAACTACTTCACCAGGCTCGGATGCTTTTTTACTAATGGTTAAGTTTACCTTACGGCCAACCATCATCTCTGACATCTCTTCCCGCGTAGTATCAGCCACATCTACG
>SVDT01000132.1 GCA_015057775.1 Paenibacillaceae bacterium
GACACTGCTCAGAAATATACGGCTGAAGTAGCTGGTAAGATTCCGGTTACCAAAGTGTCAATCGACTATGACAAAGCTCCAAAGCAGTTTGCTTATATCAACGATATCTTAAAGAACGTAACCGGTACATTAGGATTTTATAATGAATCACTGGCAAGCGTAGAAGCAGGAGATACCTTTGATGCAGCCATGGTAGATGTATTCCTCGGTAATGCAGAACCACAGCAGGCACTTCAGAAAGTACAGGATTTCTATAATAAAAACGTCTGGAAAAAATAATTGACAGAATGATGAGGGTATGCGAAGCATAATCGCCTTTGCATACCCTCATTATAGAAAGAGAGGCAGCCATATGAACAGGCTATTGGAGGATAGAAAAGCGGCTTTTATTTTTATTGCGCCGGCATTCCTTTTATTTACTCTGATTTTATTTGTTCCGATTATCCAGGTTATCTACTATTCCCTGTGTAATTATACGGGACTGACGAAACCGGATTTTGTCGGATTGAAAAATTATATCGATTTATTCACCAGTGATGAGACCATGAAAATCGCTTTGAAAAACTCCATATTTTTTATGCTTTTCTCTGGTGTGACCCAGCAGATCGTCGGTTTATTCCTGGCGGTTCTACTGACCAATATTAAGGCAGGCAGGAACTTATTTAAAAATATTTATTACCTTCCCTGTGTACTTTCATCAGCTGCGCTTGGTCTTTTATGGGCGTTTCTTTTTAATCCTAAAATAGGAATTAATAATCTTTTGAGCACATTTGGTATCCAGGGGCCCAACTGGCTTTTTGACACCAAAGGATTCATCCCTCTTCCCATGTGGGTGATCGGTTGTGTTGCTTTGTGGCAGTACGTTGGACAGAATATGATGCTTTATATGGCTCAGATCAGTGGGATATCAAGAGACATCTATGAAGCTTCTTACATTGACGGGGCTTCCAGAGGACAGTCGTTCCGTTTTATAACATTACCGTTAATCAAGCCTATGCTGATTACAACTCTTTCTTTGAACTGCATTGGTTCTCTTAAATTTTTCGACCTGATTTATAATATGACTCAGGGAGGACCAAACCATCGTACGGATGTGCTTGCAACCCATTTATATACACAGGGATTTAAGTATTATAAATATGGTTATGCCAGTGCCATTTCCATAATATTGCTCATTTTATGCCTTTTTACCACATTCCTCATTAGTAAATGCATAAAAGTTGAAACGTACGAGTCTTAGGGGGAGGGAAACAATGAAAATAGAAGATAACCAGAAAAAAAAGAAAAAGATCACTGTAGCCGGTGTGCTTTTATATGCATTCCTGCTTGCCCTTGCTCTTGTTTATTTACTTCCGCTGGTCTGGATGCTGAGTGTTTCTTTAAAATCCAACAGGGAAGTCATGACCTCACCATTTTCGCCTCCCAGTGTTCTACAGCTGGGCAACTACATATTTGCATGGGTCAACGGGCAGTTAGGAGTGGCGACTTTAAACTCTTTAATTGTGTGTACTTCCGCATTGATCATCAGTTTACTGATCGGAGCTATGGCGGCTTTTGCCATCGCCAGAATGAGACTGGGCTTTCTTAAATACATGATGCAGTATTTTCTGATTGGAATGATGGTACCGGTACATTGTGTTCTGATCCCGCTTTTTGTCCGATTTTCCAACTGGCATCTGACCAATCAGCTCATTGGACTGATTATTCCATATATTACGTTTTCACTTCCAATGACCATATTTTTAATGACAGGATTCTTTAAAAGCATGCCAGGTGAGATATTTGAAGCAGCGTGTATTGACGGCTGTTCCATCTATGGCTGCTTTATCAGAATCGCATTACCTCTCTCCAGAGTGGGGATGTTCGTGGCAGGTATTATGACCTTTGTCGGCAACTGGAATGAGCTGCTGCTGGCAATGGTATTTATATCTGACGTAGCTAAAAAAACACTTCCCGTTACTCTGACTTATTTCGTAGGTCCCTATGCTACAAACTATGTACAGATGTTTGCGGCAATTATCATAGCAATTGCACCCACAATTATCGTTTACAGCATTTTCAGCAACCAGATTGTAGACGGACTTACAACAGGAGCAGTAAAGGGATAAGACATCATTTTTCAGGAGGAAAGACAAGTGAATCGGAAAGAAGCGCGAAAAAGAGCGGAACAGTTAGTAGCAAACATGACATTAGAAGAGAAGGCAAGCCAGTTGCGATATGATGCACCGCCTATACGCAGACTTAATATACCAGCTTATAATTGGTGGAATGAAGCGCTTCATGGTGTAGCAAGAGCCGGGACAGCAACCAGTTTTCCTCAGGCCATTGGTTTAGCTGCTGCTTTTGATGAAGACCTGGTGCATGAAATTGCAGAGGTTATAGCAGAAGAAGGAAGAGCCAAATACAATGCATTTACAAAGCAGGATGACAGGGATATCTATAAAGGACTGACATTCTGGTCTCCAAACGTAAACATATTCCGGGACCCCAGATGGGGCAGAGGACAGGAAACCTACGGGGAAGACCCGTATTTAAGCAGCAGGCTGGGGGTTTCCTATATAAAAGGACTTCAGGGTGAGAAAGAGACCATGAAGGCAGCTGCCTGTGTGAAACATTTTGCTGTTCATTCAGGACCGGAAGCACTTCGTCATGAATTTAATGCAGAAGTTTCCCCCAAGGATTTAAGAGAGACCTATCTGCCTGCATTTGAAGCTGCAGTAAAAGAAGGAAAATCGGAAGCAGTTATGGGAGCTTATAACCGGACCAATGGAGAAGCCTGTTGTGCCAGCAAAACCCTGATGCAGGATATTCTAAGAGGGGAATGGGGATTTGAGGGACATTACGTTTCTGACTGCTGGGCAATCCGTGATTTTCATGAACGCCATTTAATCAGTCCTGATGCAAAGACATCTGCAGCCATGGCAATCAATGCAGGCTGTGATTTAAACTGCGGTAATACCTATCTTCATATATTAAATGCCTACGAACACGGGCTGGTAAGTGAGGAGACAATTACAGAATCCTGTACACGTCTGTTTACAACCAGATACTTACTGGGATTGTTTGATGACAATGAATTTGATTCCATTCCTTATGAAAAAGTGGAGTGTAAGAAGCATCTGGAGCTTTCAGAACGTGCCGCCAGAGAAAGTATGGTTCTGTTAAAGAATAACGGGATTCTGCCTCTGGATAAGGAAGCGGTAAAAACAATCGGGGTAATTGGGCCCAATGCAAACAGCAGAGCTTCTCTTATAGGTAATTATCATGGAACCTCCTCGGAATACATTACAATTCTGGAAGGGATAAAAGCGTTTGCGAAAGATGAGATCAGGGTTCTCTATTCAGATGGCTGCAATATCAGCAATCCTAAGACGGAAGCTCTGGCATTTGATCATGACCGTATCTCAGAGGCTGTGATTGTAGCTGAGCATAGCGATGTGGTTGTTCTCTGTCTGGGACTTAATGAACTCCTGGAAGGAGAAGAAGGCGATCAGGGCAATCAGTATGCTTCTGGAGATAAGGAATCATTACTGCTTCCTGAGTCTCAGAGAAAATTAATGGAAGCATTGTCTCATACCGGTACTCCGGTTGTGCTGTGTATGATGGCAGGCAGTGATATTGATTTAAGCATTGCCAAAGAGAATTATGACGCTATTATACAGGCATGGTATCCGGGTGCAAGAGGAGGAAAGGCGTTTGCAGAGCTTTTATTCGGCCTTTATTCTCCATCGGGTAAATTATGCGTGACGTTCTATGATCCGGAATCCGATCTGCCTGAATTTACAGATTATTCCATGAAGAACAGAACATACCGTTATTTGGAAAGTAAGCCACAGTATCCTTTTGGGTATGGTTTGACTTATGGTCGGGCCAAAGTATGTGATGCTAATTTAAGCATGGAAGAAATGGAAATTGAGGCTGTCGTTGAGAATGTGGGAGACAGAGCGATTGAAGAGGTTATTCAGGTTTATGTAAAAGTTATGGATTCAGAATTTGCACCCCTGCATCCCAGACTTTGCGGATTTAAAAGGGTGGCACTGAATTGTGGGGAGAAAAAGAGTGTAAAAATAAAGTTGGATCAGCGGGCTTTTATGGTTGTAAATGAAAATGGGGAGTATATCAAAGACGGAAACCACGTCGAATTATATGCAGGCTTTAGCCAACCAGATGAAACAAGCATACAGCTTATGGGATGTAAGCCGGTGAAGTTGACGGCAGAGATCTAGATTCCACGGTCAAATACGGACTATCAAAAGAAGCTGATAGTCCGTATTTGTGTTTATAGTTATATGTCACACAGAGTTGTAGATATTTTTGTTGTTTAAATTTTATATAAAGGCTTTACTTTATATGATTTTTATGTTAATATCATACATGTAACCGGTTACATAAGGAGAGTTTGAAATGAACATACGGGATATAGCAAGAAAAGCAGGCGTTTCTTCCGCAACTGTTTCCAGAGTCATTAATGAATCCGGATATGTGAAAGAGGAAACAAAGCGCAAAGTGTTAGAAGCAATACAGGAAGCAGATTACGTACCCAATGCCATAGCCAGAAGTCTCAGCATACGTGATTCTTCCAGTATTGGAGTGATTGTCCCGGATATTGCCAATGAGTTTTTTTCTGGCATTATAAGCGGAATTGGAGAAAGAGCTGCCAATAATCAGTACAATATCGTTTTGTTTGATACTGGAGAACTTCTGGAGAGAGAGCATCAATGCCTTATGATGGCTGAAAGCCAGCGCCTGTCAGGGCTTTTAATCACTCCTATTTCAGAACTTGATGAGGTGACCAGGGATAAGCTGATCCAATTTGAAAACAAAGGGATTCCCGTTGTATTAGTTGACCGCAATATTAGAAATTCCAGTCTGGATGGTGTATTTGTTGAGAACCATGATGCCGCATACAAGGCTGTGGAGGCTTTAATTCAGAATGGACATCAGAAGATTGCAGTAATTACTGGACCCAACACCTCCATGCCTGGAAAAGACCGTCTGAAGGGGTACAAGTCAGCTCTTAGGGATTACGGGATCGGGCTAAGAGAGGATTATATGGTATCAGGCGATTTTAAGATCATGAAGGCTTATGAACGGACGAAGGAATTACTGGAACTTGCGGATCCACCAACTGCTATATTTGCTTCCAACAACCAGACCAGCCTGGGTGTACTCAAATATCTAACAGAGCATAAGCTGAAAATTGGCAGGGATATTTCCATAGTAGGCTTTGATCAGATTGAATCTCTTAAAATCATTGATTACAGTCTTTCAACCATTGACCGGGATGCAAGGAAGCAGGGATATCAGGCAATGGAAATGCTGATTGACAAACTGACCCGTAAGGAAAGTCAAAGCTCTGGCCGCAAGGTTTTTGTTCCATACCAGATGGTGCTGCGCGGTTCAGAAAAGATAAATAAGCTGCAGTAGGGCAGTTTATTTTTACTCAAATATGTAACCGGTTACATATTTGAGGATCATAATAATGGAGGATGGATATGAGTATAGCAAACATGATTGACCATACAATGCTGAAGGCAGATGCCGGGGCAGAAATCATCAGGAGATATTGTCAGGAGGCAAAAGAATATGAATTCGCATCTGTCTGTGTAAATTCCTGTTACGTACCTCTGGCAGCCCAGGAACTAAAGGATAGCAGCGTTTCAGTGTGTTGTGTCGTAGGTTTCCCATTAGGAGCCATGCTCACATCTGCCAAAGCTTTTGAAGCATCAGAGGCAGTAAAAGCAGGAGCAGATGAAGTGGATATGGTTATTAACATTGGAGCATTAAAGGATAAGAATTATGATCTGGTCAGAGATGATATCAGCGCGGTAGTTGATGCATGCCAGGGAAAATTAGTGAAAGTAATACTGGAAAACTGCCTTTTGACGATGGAGGAGATTGTAAAGGTCTGCGAACTTTCTATGGAGGCGGGTGCCCATTATGTGAAAACATCCACAGGATTTAGCACCGGAGGAGCCGTAGCAGAAGATGTAGCCCTTATGAAAAAGACCGTGGGAGAAAAATTGAAAGTGAAAGCCAGCGGCGGGATCCGTACACCAAAAGAGGCTGAGGCAATGATTTTAGCAGGAGCAGACCGGATTGGTACCGGGAATGGAATTGCACTTCTGTAAAAAAAGGAGAAGCTTATGGGAAAAAAAATAACGGTATTTGGAAGTTTCGTCGTGGATTTAATGGGAAGATGCCCTCATCTGCCGGTGCCAGGGGAAACGGTAAAAGGAAGCTTATTTAAAATGGGGCCGGGAGGAAAGGGATTTAACCAGGCGGTAGCTGCCCATAAGGCAGGTGCAGACGTAACAATGGTGACGAAGGTTGGTAAGGATACCTTTGCCGATCTTGCCATTGAAACCATGACCAGACTGGGTATGGATACAAAACGGGTGTTTTCCAGTGAACACGCAGAAACGGGCACTGCTTTAATCATGGTAGATGAAAATACCAGTCAGAATGAAATCGCCGTAATTCTGGGCGCATGTGATACGATTTCTGATGAGGAAGTGGAATCTGTTTCCGATCTTCTGGACCAGTCAGATTATCTGCTGATTCAGCTGGAAACCAATGTTTCTTCCGTTAGGAAAGCAGTAGAAATGGCGTATGACAAAGGAGTTAAAATCATTTTAAATACAGCTCCGGTACAGCCTGTCAGTGATGATATTTTAAATCGGGTGGAACTCATTACTCCCAATGAAGTAGAAGCTTCAATATTATCTGGCATATCAGTAACAGAAGAAGAGAGTGCCGGGAAAGCAGCGGATTATTTTCTAAATAAGGGAGTAAAAAATGTGCTCATTACAATGGGAAGCAAAGGTGTATATATTGCAGCCGGAAAAAGAAGGGGATTATTACCTGCCTATCAGGTAGATGCAGTAGATACCACCGGAGCAGGGGACGCATTTAACGGGGGTCTTGCAGCAGCTTTGGCTGAAGGAAAAGATTTATGGGAGGCAGCAAAATTTGCCAATGCACTGGCGGCTATTTCTGGACAGAGGATTAGAACCACCCCTGCCATGCCTGAACGGTCAGAAATCGATGCATTTATCAAATCCCATGAAATGGAGGAGCAGTCATGTTAAAGACTGGAATTTTACATCCGCAGTTATCAAGAATTATGGCAGAGATCAGACATATGGATATGCTGGTAATAGCAGATGCCGGACTTCCTGTACCAAAGGGAGTGGAACGGGTCGACTTAGGCTGGAAACAGGGAAATCCGGGTTATTTAGAGGTGTTGGAAGAAATTGAAAAATATATGATAACCGAGAAGGCAGTTTTTGCCCAGGAAGCTCTTGTGGTAAGCGGGGAATTACATAAAGAAGCACTGGCTCTTTTGCCGGCAGGAATACCTGTGGAGTATGTCCCTCACACGGAATTAAAGAAAATGACAGAAGGAGCAAAGGCAATTATTCTCACAGGTGAGTTTACAGGTTATACCAATGTAATACTGATCTCAGGCTGTGCATATTAAGATCCGTCGAGGAGAAGGGGAATTTAAATGGGAGGAAGGTTAGTATTAAAACTGGAATCAATCGTTAAGACTTTTCCTGGTGTAAAAGCTCTTGACGGAGTTCATCTGGAACTATATGAGGGTGAGGTTCATGCTCTGTGCGGAGAAAACGGAGCAGGAAAATCGACTTTGATGAAAATTATTGCAGGAGCTCAGCCATATACATCCGGTGCCATGTACTTAAATGGGGAAAAGGTGGTATTTCACTCTGCCAGGGAAGCAGAAAAATCAGGAATCGCCATGATTTATCAGGAATTTAATATGGTGCCGGAATTATCGGTGGCTGAAAATATGTATCTTGGAAGGCTTCCTGTAAAACGCTTTCAGAAAGTGGATTGGGATAAGCTGTTTGCGGAAGCACAGGATAATTTAAACCATCTGGGTCTGAAATTCAGTTCAAAAACAAAAGTGAAGAATCTTTCCGTTGCTGAAGCGCAGATGACAGAAATCGCAAAATGCCTTACCATAGGCGCCAAAATCATTATAATGGATGAACCAACTGCTGCGCTTTCCGAGGAAGAAATAAAAATATTGTTTGGGATTATTGAAGAACTGAAAAAGAAAGGAATTGCCATTATCTATATATCTCACCGTATGGATGAGATTTTTAAGATATCAGACCGGCTGACAGTATTTCGGGATGGCAGATATGTGGCTTCCAAACAAATAAATGAGACAGATTATGATGATGTTGTGTCCATGATGGTAGGCAGAAACGTTTCTAATCTATATCCTGTCCGTAATTACAAGGAGCAGGAAGTGGTGTTTGAAGCAAAAGAGATTAACAGCCGGAATGTACATGATATGAGCCTGAAACTTCATAAAGGTGAGATACTTGGCATAACCGGTCTACTGGGATCAGGAACCATTGAATTATCAAAGCTATTATACGGTGCCATACCAATAGAAAGCGGAGAAGTCTTCGTCAAAGGGGTAAAAAAAGACTGCTCAGCACCTGTAAAAGCGCTGAAAGCCGGAATTGGTTTTGTTTCTGATGACAGGAAGCAGGAAGGACTGATATTAATAAGAAGCATCCGGGAGAATATTTCCATCTCTTCCTTAAAGAAGCTTACAAAAGGAATTCATTTAAATACCAGACTGGAAACAGAACGGGTAAACCAGCAGGTTCAATCGCTGAACATCCGGATTAGTTCAGCTTCCCAGCTGGCTGGTAAACTGAGCGGAGGCAATCAGCAGAAGATTGTTTTTGCAAAGGTACTGGAGGCAGATTCCGATATTCTCATCCTGAACGAACCGACAAGAGGCGTGGATGTGGGGGCGAAAGCGGAAATATATGCAATTATAAACCAGCTGACTCAAAAAGGAAAAAGTATTCTTATGATCTCCACCGATTTACCCGAACTGATTGGGGTCAGTGACCGTGTCATTGTAATGAGGGAAGGACGTATGGTATTGGAAATTTCAGGCGAAGACATGAATCAGGAAATAATTCTAGCACATGCATCTGGAGGGGTGAGAGAAAATGAATGAAAAAGCTAAGAAACAATTGATTAATCAGATTAATATTTACCGTTCGGTTTTAATACTGCTGATCATATGCCTGTTTGCTGCATTTTTGTCAAAAAGCTTTTTAAATATATCCAATCTTTTTAATGTATTTAAACAGGTTACTGTTGCCGGTATTATTGGATGCGGAATGACTTTCGTAATACTGACCGGAGGAATTGACTTATCCGTTGGTTCGATACTTGGACTTTCCGGCGTGGTTGCTTCAGGGGTACTGGCTTCCACCGGAAACACATTCCTGGCTGTAGCCACAGCATTGGTCATTGGCACTGTTTGTGGGACTGCCAACGGGTTCTTTATCTCTCACTGCGGAATTCCTCCATTTATTGCAACACTGGGTACCATGACTTTGCTTCGGGGCTGTGTTTTAATTTATACGAAAGGTTCCCCTATTCCGGTAAAGTCTGAGGTCTATAAATTTATTGGAAAGGGTTCTGTCTTAGGAGTGCCGGTACCTGTGATCATTCTCATATTACTTTTTCTGGCAGCACATTACATATTGACACAAACCCCCTTTGGAAGAAGCATCTATGCTCTTGGAGGAAACCGGGAAGCCGCCCGCCTGTCAGGAATTTCAGTAAAAAGGACAGAATGGACCGCTTACATCATGAATGGATTATTAAGCGGAATCGCCGCCGTTGTACTGACAGCCAGGCTTGGATCGGCGCAATCCACCAGCGGGCAGGGAATTGAAATGGATGCAATTGCAGCGGTTATCCTTGGCGGAACCAGCTTAAGCGGAGGAACCGGATTTGTACTTCCTACCGTGGTGGGTGCCATGATTATGGGAATTATCGATAACATCCTTACGCTGATGAACGTCAATCCTCATGCAACCAGCATTGTAAAAGGATCTGTGGTACTGATTGCTGTATTGGTGGATAAAAAAGTCAAGGATTTATCCGCAAAAGCGGAATAAATAGAAACTATTTTAATGTATTTGAGAAGGGAAGGGCAGAATTATGATGAAAAAAAGAATTGCAGCTACAATGATGGCAGGATTTGTTGTATGTTCGATTGCTGGTTGCAGTACAAAAGCAGCTACGGAGACTGCGAAGGAGACAACTCAGACAGAAACTGCTGTAACAAAGTCAGAAGAGACAACAGCAAAAACGGATACAGGAGTCAAGAAAAAATATGTAATAGGACTTGCAATGAACACACAGACCAATCCATTTTTTGTGGATGTAAAGGATGGGGTACAAAAAGCTGCTGATGAGCTGGGCGTGGAATTATACATTACAGATGCCCAGGATGATCCGGCTATCCAGATGAAGGATGTGGAAAACTTAATTACAAAGAAACCTGATTGCATTATTATTGATACCTGTGACTCAGATGCCATAGTCTCATCTATTGAGGATTGCAATAAAGCCGGAATTCCGGTTCTCACAATGGACAGGGAAGCCAGTGGAGGAGAAGTGGTATCTCATATTGGATATGATGCCATTAAATCAGGAAAGCTGGCAGGACAGTATCTGGCGGATACTCTTGGCGGAAAGGGAAATATTGTAGAACTTCAGGGAATTATGGGCACCAATGTGGCTCAGAACCGTTCCAAAGGTTTTAATGAAATCATAAGCCAGAATCCAGATATGAAAATTGTGGCATGCCAGGTGGCGGATTTTGACCGTGCAAAGGGAATGAGTGTAATGGAGAATATTTTACAGGCAAATGATCACATTGACGGATTGTATGCTGCAAATGATGAAATGCTTCTTGGAGCGTTAGAAGCAATTGAAGCAGCCGGACGTTTAGATGAAATCACTATGATCGGCTGTGATGCCATTGATGACACCATTGAGGCAATTAAGGCTGGAAAAGTTGAAGCAACCATTGCAGAGCCCCCATTCTTCCTTGGTAAAGCAATATTAAAAACCGCTTATGATTATCTGGATGGAAAGAACGTAGAGAAATATGTTATTCTGGATAATGAGCTGGTTACATCTGAAAATGTAAACGGATTAGTTACAAAAGAATAAATTTTACAGATACAGTCTGCTGCCAGATTCCCTGATGAACCGGTTTCTGGCAGCAGATTTTTTGCATTAAAATCAGAACGAAAGATAAAACTGTTTGAAAAGAATCGTGACAAGTGGTTGAGAACATGGTAAAATACGTCTGTGCCGCATGGTAAAGTATGGCAGAATAATAAAACAGCAAAGGGTGAAGGCTTATGGAGACCGACATGACGAGAGGAAATCCTCTTCCCATCATTTTAAAATTTACACTTCCGCTATTAATCGGAAATATTTTTCAGCAGTTTTATAATATGGTGGATACTATTATTGTAGGTCGTTTCGTTGGAGCGGATGCATTGGCAGCTGTGGGATCGACAGGTACCATCATGTTCCTGGTAATTGGTTTTTCACAGGGAATGAGTACGGGATTTACAGTTCTTACCAGTCAGAGGTTTGGGGCTGGGGATGAAAACGGTACGAAGCGGTCAGTGGCAAATGGAATTTTACTGTCATTATTTGTTATAGTATTTATGACATTCATCAGTCTGACATTCATGAGAACACTTTTGAAAATCATGAATACCCCCCAGAATATTATGGAAGATGCTTATACTTATATCTCTATTATTTGCATAGGGATCTTTACAAATGTATTTTATAACCTGTTTTCTTCCTTTCTTCGTTCTGTGGGTAACAGCCGGATAC
>SVDT01000133.1 GCA_015057775.1 Paenibacillaceae bacterium
GCATTATCGGAAATATCATGTATACCAAGGCAAAACTCGTAGATGAAGAAAACCGTGAAAAGCAGATACTGACCTTTGGCCCCTTAAGCGTACATCCTGAGTTCCAAAGAAAGGGATATGGAAAAGTCCTGCTTGAATACTCATTTGCAAAGGCAAAAGAAATGTCCTACGATGTGATCGTAATTTTTGGAAATCCGGATAACTACGTTTCCCGTGGATTTAAAAGCTGTAAAAAATTTGATATTTGCGTTAGAGAAGGTATTTATCCGGCAGCCATGATGGTAAAGGAGTTAACGGAGGGGTGTCTGGATAAGAGAAAGTGGCGCTATGTCGAAAGCGAAGTCTATGAGGTAGATAAAATAGCGGCGGAGCAGTTTGATACGAATTTTGAAAAAATGGAAAAGAAATTCCAACCATGTCAGGAGGAGTTTTATATTCACAGTCATTCAAGAATTATTTAATGACATGGAATTATAATGAACATAATGGAAGTATAAAAACAAATGCATCTTGAGAAAGCTTTTAAAAGCCCATTCAAGATGCATTTGTTTTATACTGAGATATATTACAGCTAAAGAGGAATTATGGCACCTGGTTTTGATTTCTCGTTGATGATCGAACAATCAGATTAGGAAGAGTTACAAAGGATTGAACTTGAAGTCCAGGATTCTTAATCTTCCTCAATAAGATAGAGGCCGCCTGTTTCCCCATTTCATGGACATCTATATCAATCACAGTGAGAGGAGGATCAATGAGCTGTGAGAGAGGATAATCGTCAAATGTAATAAGTCCCATATCCTTTGGTATGGATAATTGATGTTTTTCTATTGCCCCAACGGCCCCCATTGCAATCTGATTATTTTCGCAGATAACGGCATCGGGGAGAGTGGGCTGACTTAGGAGTTCTTCCATCATTAAAAATCCGCTTTCTTTTGTATAGGTACCGTATTTTATAAAATCATCTTGTATGGTCAGTCCATTAATATTCATATACGATACAAAACCTTGCAGGCGGTGCCTGGATATTTCATCGCTTTTAGGTCCTCCGATAAAAGCGATCTGAGAATAACCGCATTTCTCCAAATATTCCATTGCCATTTGTCCAGAAACACGATTGTTGGTATCGATCCAGGAAGAGGGACTGGCAAATGGGGGCCTCCCGATAATAATGTGTGGAAAGTTGTTTTTAGATAAAAAGTCAACCAATGCCCTTGAAGTGGCAGATCCATGGACCAAAATACCATCAGCCGTGTTGCAACCAACGATTTTATTTGCTGAATCTAAAGCATCTTGTTTGTCAGATACGCCCAGGAAAGACAGATTATAGTTTTTGTGTCGGATTACATTTTGCGCACCGCATAGAATTTCAAACATGTGAGGATTATGAAAGGCAGTATGTATTTCCGTAACAGCAAGAAAGATAATGTTGCCAGTACGTTTGCATTTGAAATTACTGGCTTGTGCATTGGGATGATAATTGAGACGTTTCATTACTTCCATGACACGCTGAGTCGTACTCTCTGAAATATAAGGCTTGTTGTTCAGTATTTTAGATACTGTAGCCGTGGATACTCCGGCTTCCCTGGCAACATCTTTTATTGTTACAGCCATTGGACACCTCCTTCTTAAACTCCATTAGAATAGTATATCGTTTACCTAAAAAAATCAAGCAATATGTATAAAAAAACTTTGTTATTAGGAGCGGTATTGTTATAATTTGCTTATAAATACCGGTATTTTTAAAAATAGTAAACAACATATCAAGAATGGGGAAGGAAGGGGAAATGGTAGTGAAAAAGATGTTAAAACGTATTGTAAGCTTTGTACTTTGTTTTATTATGACAATGCCTCTGTTACCTCCAATGGAGGTAAATGCAGCCGAAAGTCTTCGGGGAGAGTCTATTTATCAGATTATGGTTGATCGTTTTTATGATGGGGATAAGACGAATAATGCAACTGGAGAAGCTTTTCGATATGCAGAGAACACAGAAGAAGATTATCGTTATATGCATGGTGGTGACTGGCAGGGAATCATAGATAAGATTTCTTACATTAAGGAAATGGGATATACCGCAATCTGGATTTCACCGGTGTCTGACCCACAGCTATGGGGGATACCGGATTCCAGTGGCAAACAGTGGCCATCTGCCTATCATGGCTATAATGTATTTGATCCCAATCGAGCCAATCGCTATTTCGGTTCAAGAGATCCTCAGGCCAGCAAGGATAAGCTAAAGGAATTGGTAGATGTTTGTCATGAAAACGGAATTAAGGTCATTTTTGATGTAGTTCCCAATCATGTGGGAGATTATCTGCAGGGAATCGGAAGCAATGCTCGTTATACCAACAGTACAGGATTAAAAGAGGGCACTCAGTTGCAGCCTGCGGCGCCATTTAATAATGTCTCATGGTACCACAATAAAGGAGATATCAATTTTAACATAGAGCATCCTCACACATCAACAAGCACACAGATGCTTGAAGATCATGACCTGGGTGGTCTGGATGACATTGACTTTGATAATAAAGATGCCAAGGGTGCAATGTTCGACTCTATAAAAAACTGGTTTACCTATACCGGGGCAGATGGGGCCAGAGTGGATGCGGCAAAATGTATGAAACCATCTGATATTCATGAATTGCAGGAATATTTGGGAGTTGCAACCTTTGGCGAGAACTTTGATATGCATGTGGAATTTATAAAGGATTGGGTTGGAGATAACGCTGAAACAGGTATGCTTGATTTTCCCCTGTTTCAGGCTGTTGTAAATGATTTTGCATATGGTAAGAATTTTAACAACACATCCGAAATCTCACTTCAATCCATTTTGGCACAGGATTATCTTTATGGCACTCATCTGAATGATATGGTTACATTTATTGACAATCACGACAGAAATCGTTTTCTGACAGAAGCTGGGGGCGATGTTGATAAACTCCATAATGCGCTAACGTTTATATTTACAGCAAGGGGAACCCCTGTGGTCTTCCAGGGAACGGAGCAAAACAGAGGAAATGCCAATGGTCAGGGAATCAATGGGATTGCAGATACCTGGAATCGTTGGTCCATGGTAACGAAGGATCAAAACGGCAATGTAATAAAAGATTATTTTAACACATCCACCAATACCTATAAGCTTATCCGGACTTTAAATGATCTTCGGGAAAAATATGAAGCTTTAAGCTTTGGAACACAACGTGAGATGTGGACTTCCATGCATACCTATGCGTTTTCAAGAAGAATGGACAGCGGAAAAAATGCGGGGCAGGAGTTAATTTGTGCGTTTCATAATTCCAAAGGGACGGATACTGAAACGATGTCAATACGTGCCGAAAGTTCCATAAAGGCAGGGACTACGTTAGTAAATGTAATGAATCCCAATGATAAAATAACCGTATCCCAAGATAAGAAAGTAACAATAACCCTTACCGGAGACAGTTCTAAAATATATGTGGTTGATGAAACTGCAGGTGATACCATTCCGGTAACCATTCATATTCGCAATGCGTCTACGGACTGGGGACAGAGTGTTTATATTTCAGGAAACTGTGCTGAACTCGGTAACTGGGATCCAAGCAAAGCAGCAGGGCCTGCAGCCTGTCCCAATTATCCGGAGTGGAATTTGACCGTTTATATTCCGGCAGGTCAGAAAATTGAGTTTAAAGCAATTAAGAAGAATGCGGCAGGCAATGTCATTTGGCAAAGCGGAGATAATCGCAGCTATACGGTGCCAGCATCGGGGGCAGGGACAGTGAATATAGACTGGTAAAGATCGTAACATAGTTTCTAAATTTTGAATGGAGGACATGAGAAGTGAAGAAGATGGCATTGGTTTTGTGTATTGCAATGACTGCTGCAATGTTTACAGGATGTAGTAAAAATACGGATAGCGTTGCAACAACGAAGGGCAATAAGGAAGCATTGAATACCATCCGTATCTGGCATGATGGAGATAAGGCAATGATACAGTTGATGGAAGATCATCTAAATGAGGCTTTAAATGATGACGGAATCACTGTAAAATTCGAGCAAAAGAGCGGGTTAACAGATCAGATTAAGCTATATGGAAGTGATGAGGTGAATGGACCGGATCTTTATATGTATGCCCATGATTCTCTTGGAATGTTTGTGGAAATGGGAGCTTTGGCACCAATCACGGATGTGATTGATAAAACCGTTTATGCGGATATGCTTCCCATGACGCTGAAAGCAGGGAATTATAAGGATACTCAATACCTGATGCCTGTCTACTTTGAAACACTGCTTTTTATTTATAATAAGGATTTGTGGGAGGGAGAAGTGCCGTCCACCACGGAAGAACTTTATTCCTACATGAAATATCATACAGATGCCACTGCAGGAACTTATGCTTTAGTGAACCAGCATTCAACTGCTTATAATGTAGCTCCCTTGATAAATGGATTTGGCGGATTCATTATCAATGAACAGGCGAAGCCAGGACTAAATGATGAAAAGACCATGGAGGCAATTGAGTATAATAAAAAGTTCGCCAAATTAGAAGCGGACGGAGACTATAATACGGTGAATGCCCTGTTTAAAGACGGAAAAGCCGCCGCAATTATTGGTGGACCATGGCTGATATCAGGTGTGAAAGAAGCTAAAATTAATTATGGAATAATATCCTTATGTGATTTCAAACTGCCAAACGGTAATGCACTGGTGCCATATTCAGGTGTGCAGGGAATTGGTGTTATGAAGCATGCAGCGGAAACGAAAAAAGATGCGCTGGAAAAAGTGCTGAAAGAAATTGCTGATCCCCAGCTTGGAATTGATCTGGCAGAAAACTCCAGATGCGCTCCTGCCAATCAAAAAGCCTATGAAAATCCAACGGTGTCAAAGGATGAGATGATAGCTGCTATGAGAAAGACTGCTGATATTGCCCAGCCAATGCCAAACATTCCCCAAATGAGCGTAATGTGGGGACCTACAGAATCACTTCTTGCGGCAGTCAATAAATCAGGCAAAGATTTAAACAACGTTGCGGATGAATATCAAAAACAGGCAGAGACTGCAATCGCAGATATGCAATAAAAGTGTATGTACAGACACCTTACCTGTCCTATTATAGGAGAGATTGCTGCAGATTGGGGATATAGGAGTGGGTAATTTATGAACAAGAAAAACAAAATTCTTCCATGGGAATATAGTTTTCCCTCAATTATATTAATCGGATTAATTGTAGTATTCCCGATTATATATACCATATATATTTCGTTTACAAATATGAATCTGTATCATTGGACGGACTATGAATTTATAGCCTTGGATAATTATAGACGTGCATTAACGAAACTGGATTCAGGTTTTATGTCTGCATTATTAACTACAATCATTTGGACCGTTTTAAATATGGTCATACAGATTTTGGCTGCTTATTTGATTGCACTGGGATTAAATGCAAAAGGGCTAAAACTGGCGAGATTATATAAGACACTCCTGATGTTTCCTTGGGCGATGCCGGCTTACATATCTATTTTATTATGGAGAGTAGGTATTTTTAATCCGCAGTATGGTTTGTTAAATAAAATACGTTCTGCGCTGGGATTTTCCAGCATGGACTTTTTATCGGAAAACATTCCGGCTTTTATCTCCTGTATGGTATTAAACTTGTGGATGGCACTGCCATTTCTTATTATGATGATGGATGGGGCGTTGCAGAGTGTGGATATCAGCTATTATGAAAGTGCAAGATTAGATGGAGGCGGGTGGTGGGCTCAAAATTTATATATAACAATACCATCCATTAAACCCATATTAGCTCCTTCCATTATTATGACGACATTTACCACCTTTAAGCAGTTTGATATTATCTATTTATTAACGATGCAAAAGGGCTCTCTTACAGGAGCAACTCTTCAGACTGTTATTACATATGCGCACCAAAATGCCTTTGTATCTAATAATTATGGGCTTTCTTCCGCTGTATCCATTGTGATATTTGGATTTATTATTCTTTTTTCTTTATTTGTCAATCGAGGCATTCGGGAGGAACACGTATGAGAATAAAAACAGCAAGACGCATGGCCCGTTTAAGTATCTTAAATGTATTTTTTGTATTGTTATGTTTTATTACTTTAATTCCTATTTTATATGCATTTTTGCTTTCCGTAAGCAGTGATAGTTCTGCATTTGGAAACGGATTCTTATTTCCCAAGAGTCCTACCTTGAAAAATTATAAAGCCATCCTGTTGGAGGAGCCATTTCTTATATGGCTTAAGAATTCAGTTGTTCTTAGTCTTGGGACCATGATACTTGCAATGGGGACTTCGGTGACAGCGTCGTATGCATTTTCCCGCTTCCGGTTTCGGGGGAGAAATGAGATGTTAAAGCTATTGCTGATTTTGAATGCGTTTCCACAAATCTTATCGATGTTTGCTATATTTAGATTATTTAAAAACATGAACCTATTAAATAATTACATCGGTTTAATCCTGATTTATGCAGGAAGCATGTGTATATTCAGTATCTGGAATATGAAAGGTTACTTCGATACCATTCCCATCGAAATAGAAGAATCTGCAAGAATCGATGGAGGAAGTTCGGGACAGATCATATGGAAGATCATATTACCTCTTGCCAGACCTTCCATTATTGTGACTGCTGTCATGGTATTGATTTTTGTATGGAATGAGTATCTGTTTGCAACTACATTCTTAATGAAAGAGGAGAACTATAACCTTGCAGGCGGGCTTTATCAGCTTCAGGCCAATGATTACAGCAGAAGCTGGTCCTTATTTTCAGCAGCCGCAATTTTAGTTTCAGTACCTATTTTGATCCTGTTTTTTTCCATACAAAAATATATGGTATCAGGACTGACTACAGGAGGAGTGAAAGGATAATGAAAAACAACATGAAAATAAATCGTGAGGCAGTTTTGCATATTCCATTATCAAATTATGCATTTGCCAATTCGGAACATAGATTGACCATAAGAATACGAACACAAAAGGACAATGTTTCAGCGTGCACCTTATACTATGGTGATCGGGCTTGTCCTGCTACGCCCGTTGTTTTTGAAGAAATTCAGATGGAAATAAAAGCAAGGGATGAACTTTTTGACTATTATGAAGCAACGTTTGAAACACCATATACCCGTGTATGCTATTATTTTAAGCTGCAAAATGAAGGAGAGTGGACCTATTATTACTCAGAACGTTTTTCAAATGAACTTGCAATTCTTTATTTTGAACGTAACATTATGGAAGAAAGAAGCGAGTATTATCAGTACCCCTACATATTAAGAAGTGAAATACCAGATGTACCAGCATGGTTTAAGAAGTCAGTCGTTTATAATATATTTCCCGATAGCTTTGTCGGTGAGAAATCTGGTTCGCTTACACAGCCAAAGGAAGTGGTATTAGAAAATGGAAAGGTCTGCAGATCAAGATTAGGAGGAACACTGAAAGAAGTTATAAAAAATCTGAATTATATTCAGGCACTTGGGGTTAACTGCATTTATTTCAATCCCATATTTGCAGCAGGAGAATACCACAAGTATGATACCATTGATTATTATCACATTGATCCGTGTTTTGGAACCAATGAGGAATTTAAACACTTAGTGGAAGAAATTCACAAACGAGAGATGAAGATCATTATAGATGGTGTATTTAATCATTGCAGCTGGGAATTTTTTGCCTTTGAAGATGTAATGGAGAAGGGAGAAAAGTCAAAATATATTGATTGGTTTTATGACTTAAAGTTCCCGGTTCGCCGGCCGCAGTCGAAAAAAGAAAAACCTGGTTATGCCTGCTTTGCTTATGAGCCTAAGATGCCCAAACTAAACACTTCAAATGAAGAGGTGCAAAAGTATTTTGCCAATGTAGGTACTTATTGGATTCGTGAGTATCAAATAGATGGCTGGCGGCTAGATGTAGCAAATGAAATAGACCGGAATTTTTGGAGAAAATTCAGAGAGGCAGTAAAAAAAGAAAATAAGGAAGCAATCCTCATTGGTGAAGTGTGGGAGAATGCAGAAAGCTGGCTTCGGGGAGATATCTTTGATTCAACCATGAATTACGAATTCAGACGAATTTGCCGTGATCACATCATCGGTAATAATAAAAATGCATTAACAGCTGCCAGACAGCTGGAACACATGAGGCTCCGTTACCCTACCAATCTTGTAAACGGGCAGCTGAATCTTCTGGATAGCCATGATGTACCCAGATTTTTATCTCTTTGCAGGGGCGAACTGCGTAAATGGAAATTAGCTTGTATCCTTCTTATGCTGTTCCCAGGGGTCCCCAGTTTATTTTACGGCGATGAACAGGCGATTTGCGGAATGAAGGAAAATGAATACAGGAATCCCATGGTATGGAGCCAAAATCCACAACTATATGTATTTGTGCAGAAGATCATCGAGATAAGAAAAGAATATATAGAGGAAGACACTTCCTATGAAGTATTATGGGAAGAAACCGATGAACGAGTGTTGACTTTTGTGAGAGATGGAAGAAAGGGAAGATTATTTGTAAGTCTGAATGTTTCAGAGATGGATCAGGAATGGAATAGAGAGGAGAAAAATATGATTCTTGCCTCCACTGGAAATGAAGAGCTTCTGGAAGCAATGGGATATAAACTATATTTATAGATTTAATGGAAAGCGGTATTTTGCCATTTGTTCGAATTATCAATGGCAGGGTATCGTTTTTTTTGATTGGTCAACAAGATACCAGGGGAATTGCATGGTACACGTTCTCTGTTGTAAATGATATTTTATTATGATAATATAGCAGTATTCTTGCTGCATTTCATAGTAATTGCAGCTTAAATTTTTTAAGTGACACTGGTATACCGCATAAAACAGGGGCTTTTCGTTGATGATAATGCTGTGTTTGCTTCGTCATAATAAGTTATACCAAATTACATTTTACTACAATCAGCAATAAGGAGATAAAACTATGAATCCAATCATTCAGGTTAAAAACTTCACAAAAAAATATGGTGACTTTGTCGCAGTAAACGATATATCTTTTGATGTGGAAGAAGGCAGTGTATTTGCATTTCTGGGACCAAACGGTGCTGGAAAAAGCACAACAATTAATACGTTATGTACCATTTTTGAAAAAACTTCCGGTACGTTATTGATCGATGGAAAAGATGTGAGCAGGCAAAAAAGTGAGGTACGGTCTTCCATTGGAGTTGTATTTCAGGATTCCACTCTTGATGCGAAAATGACCATTGAAGAGAATTTAAAAATGCACTGTGTATTTTATAACATTCCAAATAAGGAAGTAGAAGAACGAATTAAGTTTGTTCTCAATCTGGTGGATTTAACAAATGAAAGAAAGAAAATGGTATCCGCTTTATCAGGAGGAATGAAACGGCGTGTTGAGATTGCCAGAGGCCTGGTGCATTATCCAAAGGTTTTATTCCTTGATGAGCCAACAACAGGGCTGGATCCACAGACCAGGGCACATATATGGGAATATATTATGAAACTTCAAAAAGAAAGGAACATTACAATCTTTCTAACCACCCACTACATGGAAGAAGCAGAGATCTGCAATAAGATAGCGATAATGGATGGCGGGGTAATTGTAGCACATGATACCCCTTACGCATTGAAGAAAAAGTATACGAAGGATAAAGCTTATATCAATACAAATGATGAAGAAGGGTTTGAACGCCTGCTAACGGAGCATCAATTAAACTATTCAAAAAAAGATGGTTATTATAAGGTGGAAGCAGAGTATCTGGACCGCCTGCTGGAGGTGTTAAGCGTTCATAAAGAGCACATTACCAATATTGAAATTAAAAAAGGAACCTTTAATGATGTGTTTTTAGAGATAACAGGAAAAAAGATCAGGGAGGAGGGATAATATGAATACAGTATTCGCCTTATGGAAAAGAGGATTAAAAGCATTTGTACGAAATAAAACCGGTCTCATATTTTCACTCATATTTCCTTTTTTCTTTGTATATGTGTTTGGTGCAATATTTAAAAATGATTTCATTGAAAATCCCATTGCTTATATGCTTTCAGGTGTTATCATCACGACTGTATTTGAAAGTGCACTGAATCTTGCGTCTTCAACGGTTGATGATATGGTCAGTGGTTTTATGAAAGAAGTTTTGGTGTCCCCTGCAAAGAGAGTTTATGTTGCAATGGGACAATTACTGTCTGCAGCAACGGTAGCCACCTTGCAGGGCATCCTGATCCTGGTAATTGGTTTATTTATCGGTATCAAGTTTACCAGCTGGAAAACTCCACTGTTGGTCCTCGTATCCATGATTTTTATCGGCATCGTATTCTCTGGCGTTGGGTTATTTTTAGCCACGAAGGTACGCAATGGTCAGACATTCCAGATCGTCAAAACAGCAGTAACCATGCCCCTGACGTTTCTGTCCGGTGCCTATGTTCCGTTGTCCATGCTGCCAGGCTCTCTGAAGTTTGTAGCTTACCTTAATCCGATGACTTATGCCACAGCATTTTTTAGAATGATCGTCTTGGAAAAAGGGAATCTTCCTGTTTCCCAACTGATTAAAGAAGGATTGGTGGTTGAAATAAATGGGTTTGCAATTACTCCGATTATGACGTTTGGTGTTATTCTGGTCATTGGTTTGGTGTTCCTGCTTCTTTCAACCATATCCTTTGTTAAGACAGATTTTTCCCGTCTGAACCGAAGTGCCACCGATGCCAATGCGCTTTGGGGATAACACCCCCTTAACGTTTAAGCTAAGCTGGTTATAACAAGCCTTGGGAGTATGTCGCCTCAAGGCTTGCTTTTTTTATATCAGAGGAGCAGCCTCTGTGCTATGAAACCTACCTTGCATTCCATTGCTGATTTAAGATTCTGAGACTTACAATAAATGCAACATGACCTTTATAAACAATCCGTAATACTCACATTAATCAAAATATTCCATTTCGTTTATCTTTTGTTTATCTTTTATATATTCCCAGTTTATCCCCCTGATTTATTATAAAACTACTTAGACATGAGCAGTATTACATATAAATGAGGAGGCATTATGTTAAAAAAACCATTTTTTCAGAAAAAGAAATTCAAAATTCTGATTGCAGTTGCAGGGGCGTGTCTCCTGCTGGGAGTTATCGTTGCTCCTGGCATGATGAAAAATACCAATGCAAACCTTACGGAAGCGTTGGCAGTAAAGCAGGATATTGTAAAGTATTACAGCTTCAGCGGTAATATTGAGTCAGGTGATGTTCAGAACGTTCTTTCCACCACCAACAAACCCGTAAAAAAGTTCTATGTAAATGAAAACGACCAGGTTCAGAAAGGGGACCTTCTATATGAAGTGGACAATGACTCTGCACAGTCTGCATTAACAAGTGCAGAGACTACTTTGGCTGATGCTAAGACGACTCTTGCCTCAAGCAAATTAAGCTATGAAAGAAATCAGTCCCTTTATAGCACCGGGGATGTATCCCAGCTGGAATTGGAGACTGCCAGAGATAACTACAAAAAAGCCCAAACTGCTATAACTGACGCGCAAAGCCGCCTGTCTCAGGCTCAAAAGGATCTGGAAGATACAAAATACTATGCGGAGGTGTCAGGAACTGTTTCCGAAATCTATGTGGACGAAAATGACTCCATCACCCAGGGAACAAATATCATGGATATCATCGATTATGATGATTTGGAGGTCAAGGTTAAAGTGGATGAATACGATTTGTCTGCTGTATCCGTAGGAAGTACAGCAGAA
>SVDT01000134.1 GCA_015057775.1 Paenibacillaceae bacterium
AGCTGTTAGGGATTGATACTACAAAACGCCGGGGCGGAGAAAATGCCATACACGATTCGCTGAATGATAATACCCAAAAAATTGTTCTTACAACGCCCCGGAGCATAATAAAAGAAGACGCTGATGTTACGGAGAATGAATATGAAGTTTTAATATCCACACCAATGGGTGAAATGCCTGGTAAAATTGTTATGAACATGGAGGGCGCTTCATTATCTGGCATTATATCCTTCATGAAGAATGATAATGTTTTTTCGGGAGGAACCATTGATGCAGATGGAAATATTACTTTTAAAGGCGATTTGAAAACAACTATGGGTAAAATACCTTATACTATATCAGGTACGTTTATAAATGGTATGATCAATGCTATTGCTATAACAAAGATTGGTGATTTAAAAATAAAATCTAAATAAAATATAGACGATCCGGGGCGGCCATACGACTGCCCCGAACTGCATGCCTAACACTTGCATTCATGAACCTGAATTCTATATTTAAACCATGTTACAATAATTTGTCGGTTGCTACTATGGGATAATTATGGTATAATTAGTACTTAATTTAAGGAGGTTGATATCATGCCACAAATTATTCCGATTAAAGATTTAAAAAATACATCAGAGATTTCAGAAATGTGCCATGTAGCAGAAGAACCAATTTTTATAACGAAAAATGGTTATGGAGATATGGTTATTATGAGTATCGACATGTATGAAAGTATAGTCAGGAGATTAAACATGTATCGTGAATTAGAGCTTTCTGAAAAACAGATTGAAGCAGGAAAGACGAAGGATGCAAGAGAATCTCTGGATAAATTAAGAGAGAAATATGCAATATAAACTTATTATAACCGAGAGAGCTGAAGAGTTACTTGATTTATATTATTAATAAGTTGAAAAATCAACAAGCAGCCGGGAATTTATTATTTTTCGAATTGATGAGGTGATGAATTCTATATATATAGTGGGATATTTTCATAACATGGAATTGTATATAAACAAATTATAAGAAACAAAAATAGCAGCTGAAATATGCTGCTATTTTTATACCCAATTTATAAGACCAGGAAGGTAACTTACTGCTTTCCGCTAAGATGATCCCGAGTCGTATATAAAATAAAAGGTATACTTGCAGTGGGTATTTATCAATCATTGCGACGCTACCAGAGTCGGTAAGCACCTTATAGATGATAAAGCTGAAGAGTGCTGACATCCACACCCTTCCATGCCAGAGATTTCAGCTCCTGTAATTTTTCGGGGCTCTTTCCATAGTCACTCACTTCTCCTTCTACAGCGTGGTCAGCCCATTCTCGATCGCTGGTAAACGCGATTTCCTGACTGCCATCTGTTAAAGTTACCTGAATTTCATCAGCATTTTCTATTAAAGCAAGTAAGTAAAGGGCGTTTGTCCGGAACGTATTGGATGCGGCTGAATTTTCACTATCGTATTCTGAAAGGGATTGTGTGGGAACAGAATATACAAGTTCAACCTTATAGGGGGAGGAGGAAGTTTGTAATTCAAAATGGTCATATTGCATGCCCATTGGAACTGGCAGCAATCCAATCAGCTTACCAACTGCGGAATTATCACCCACATACTTCGTACGTGCATTCCATAAATCCTGAACCGGGTATGCTGTGACTGATGTTTCATTTGGCTCTAACTGAATTGTTGTGGCTTCTGCCCTTGTGGGATAGCTTTCCTGGATTTCACCTAAAAAGAGCACCACGTGGTCACCTATGGCGAAATCATCAATGGATATTTTTATTGGATCCTCTTTGTTAATTACTGTCTGGAGGGTCGCATCCTTCCAGCTGACAATACAGTTATCACCAATGGGACTATTGTTGTCATTTCCCTTTACTGTAATAGTCTGGTTAATTTTGTCAATCTTTAGAATGGTTGCATTGACACCAATAGATTTGCCAGGCATATCCTTAGGACTTGTTGTTAAGCCGAAAACCACAAAAACAACGGCTAGTAAAGCAATTAAAACCGCCCAAACCCTGGGCTTTCTATAATTCAGCACATTTTTAATTCTGCCTTTTGTATCGCCTTCGCCAAAGGCAAGAGGTGTACCGCTTACAATTCTTCTGCCTGTTGCAAGGGTCAGAAGGGAGGCCGAATAATCTTTTTTCACTTCATCACCCAGCCGTCTGATAACTGCTTCATCGCAGGACATCTCCATATCCCTGCCGCTAAGAAAAAATGCGATCCATGCAAAAGGGTTAAACCAATGGACGCATAGTACCAAAAAGCTTATAAGCTTGAAAATGTGGTCAAGCCGCTTGATATGTGTTTGTTCATGAAGCAGAATATAGCTTCGTTCAGCAACATTTAAATCAGAGGGAAGATAAACCTTCGGGTAAAAAATACCCATGACAAAGGCTGTGTCAATCCTGGACGAAATAAAAATATTGTTTTGATACAGAGTGGCATTCAGCAATTGTTTTCTTAGACGAAAGAGCGCAATAAGACTATATACCAGCAACGCTGCAACACCAAGTACCCAGATATGACTAAAGATGGCTATCCAGATCTGTAATGGATTCGCGCTGGCTTGGGGTACTGGGGCCGGAATAATCACAGGAACAGATTGATTAGTTATCCCAATACCAGTATCAATATTTGGCGTCTGCATATAGAGGATATCCTGTGAGATCGGATTTGCCTTTGTGGGCAGAAGACTAAAAATGCTCTCAAAGGAAAACGGACAAATCAATCGGAACAGAACCACCGACCACAGCATATAGGAAAATACTTTTGGCGCTTTATGCAAAATAATTCTTGCAACCAATACAAAAGCAATGACAATACTTGCTGTGAAACTCATGTTTAAAAGTTGCAAAAATATTCGTTCCAGCATTGTTACTCCTCCTTATAGCCATCAATCAGGTTCTGTATTTCCTCAATTTCTCTGGGGTTCAGTTTTTTCCTGCGGGTAAATGCTGCCAAAAACTGAGGTAGCGAGCCAGCAAAAGCTTCGGACAGAAACTGTTCGCCCTGTGCCGCTCCAAACTCATTTTTGGACATCAGCGCAGTGACTGTGCCGTTATTATTTTCAAATAGTTTACGCTCACACAGCCGCTTTAGCATTGTGTAAGTTGTTGTACGTTTCCAGTCAAATTCTTTTTCACATAGTTCTGTGAGCCTGCGGGAGCTGACAGGTTCATTTGCCCAGATAATGTCAGCAAATTTCTGTTCCATCTCACCTAATTTATATTGTTCCACTAAAATATCCTCCTGTCGAATCTTATTAGACTAATTTAGTCTAACACAATTAGACAAAGACGTCAATCGTTGTTAGCGTGGTAATTTTTGCTATTTTGGCTAAAAGCATGTAATACTTAGTGGAAGAATCACTGGATTAAAAATATTCAGGTTCTTTCCTGATTACGCTAAAGTTATCAATTAACCCCTTTGTTATTTTATTAAAAAATTCATGGTTAATCGATTTGGCATTTACCGGACATTTTTTAACACAACTGCAGCAGCGGATGCACTTTGTAGAATCAATATCTTTAACATCAGCATTGCTGATTGCGCCCATTGGACAATTCGTTGCACATATGCCGCAATTAACACAATCATCATTTGTATCGGGAGCAATTGATGGGGCAGAGGTTCTTTCCTTGTATGGAGTATTACCTTTTACAGTAAGTCTGGGTATTTGCAGAAGATCATCAAAACTTTCTAACTTATTTTTAATATCAGCACCTAGTTTTTTTGCCGCCTCTATGTCCTGTGCATCAGGTCTGTTTGTTCCCACCTTTGGAGTATATGAATGTTCTGCTATAAATGCAGCTGCCGATATTCCAATAAATCCATTTGCCTCAAAGGTATCCTTTAATTCAAGAAGAGCATCATCATAGTTACGATTTCCATAAACGGTAATAAAAACTGCAGCCGTATTATTTCCCTTTACATTGGAGAAAAAATCAATTAAAAACTTTGGCACTCTGCCAGCATATACAGGCACACCGACTATTACCAGATCATGAGAGTCAAAGGTGATACTGTTTTCTCTCATGGCAGGTAAGGTAAGATTGTATTCCCGATAGTCATTACTAATTCCCTCAGCCACTCCCTTTACCACTTTTGCAGTGCCGCCTGTAGCACTAAAATAAACTACGTTTAAATATGTATTCATGACCCTCAATCCTCCATATAAACATTTGTCTTCATAATATTGTTGATATATAATATATAATAAGCAATAACAAAACATTGTTCAAGTAGTGCTTTTTGGAACATTTAATTAAAACAATTCGAAAATCGGGAGGTATGGATGAAGAAAAATTACATCTTCTTTTTTACGGCATCTTTTCTACTTGTTACTCTGTTTCTGGCATATAGAATTGTAGGGGTCGGCGGAAGAATTATTAAGGTTGGAGCGGCAACTGATAAAGGATTTAATACGGAGTACTATTTGTTTATACCTGATACACTAAAAGTATCCGACTCTACATTTTTACTGGTAGAACCTAATAATACGGGATTCGTTGATGACAGACATAAAAAGCATAAGAAAGCGGCTTATAATACCATCCGTTTTGGTCAGTCCCATCAAATTGCCCGAAAACTGGGAATCCCCTTGCTTATACCATGCTTTGACAGACCAAAAGAGGATTGGCAAATCTATACTCATGCCCTGGATAGAGATACTCTTTTGTGCGAAAAATATCCGTTAGTACGGATTGACAAACAGTTAAATTTCATGATCGATGATGCAAAAATGTATCTTGATGCCCATAATATTCATATGAAAGATAAGGTTTTACTTAATGGTTTTTCTGCATCAGGAAGCTTTGTAAACCGTTTTACAGCCCTATATCCCCAACGAGTTGCGGCGGTTGCGGCCGGTGGCATTAATGGTATGGCAATTCTACCTGTGAAAAATATAAAAGGCAATGAGCTTGTTTATCCGGTAGGTATTTCAGACATAAAACAACTTGCGGGTCTGGACTTCAATCCTTCCGCATTTGCATCAGTCCCCCAGTACTATTACATGGGAGCAGACGATGAAAATGACACACTTCCCTTTGATGATGCTTTTTCTCCCTTGGAACGTGAGTTGATTATTAAGGTCCTGGGGGAAGACATGAGTGTCAGGTGGGAAAAATGTCAGAATCTATATGAAAGTCAAAACATTCGTGCCCGGTTCAATACGTATCATGGTGTTGGGCATGGAACCACACCTGAAATAAACGCGGATATTGTTTCGTTCTTTACGCAGGTTATAGATGAATATAAGAAATGATTCCTTCTTATAAGAATAAAAAATACCTCGGAGTGTTTTTTTTATATTCCTCATAAGCCAAACCGAAAACAGCAGGAAGAAAACGCTCCTCCTCCAGAATCTGCAGATGAAGAATTACTACGCACAACAGTGTGAATATTATCTGAAGTGGGTTGGAAAAACCAAGGGCAAAACCAATATAGAATAAATCAAATCCCAGAAATGCAGGATTCCGGCTGATGTGATAAATTCCGCTTTTTATAAGTATAGTCTTCTGAGTTGTATCTACACCCGCTCGCCAGCTGGTCTTCATGCATGCCATTGCTGTAATAAATACTCCTGTTCCAAGAAATGCAATACTGATACCGGCAAAACGAATGGCCGGCTGTGACAGGATCAGACTCCCTTCTTTTATCACAAACAGGCTGAGTATTTGTACTGCTGCCATGGAAAACGTTGCTAGCTTAAGAGATGTTTCAATTTTGAATGTACGTGCAGGTTTATTGCCGCGGCCCAGCCGGTTTGTATTAATGCCCCTCCTTTTTAATAAAATTTGTTTACATAAGTAACTACCATAGAACGAGACCAATACAATGAAACCTGGCATATTAAATTGATCCATATTGTCACCCCTTTCTAATAGATATTTAAACCTCTCAGCAGATTTATTCAGGAGGTGCTATGAATAGCACCTCCTGAGAAATTACTCTTTTGTCCGCAGCACCCGCATAGCGTTGAGAATTGCAATCAGTGATACGCCCACATCTGCGAAAACCGCTTCCCACATAGTGGCAATACCGAAGGCGCCAAACAAGAGGATGATGCCTTTTACTCCAAGTGCAAACCCAATATTCTGCCATACGATCCGTTTTGTTTTGCGTGCAATTGCAATGGCTTCCACAAGCTTTGTGGGTTCATCCGTCATTAACACTACGTCTGCCGCTTCAATGGCAGCATCCGAGCCCAGACCGCCCATGGCAATGCCGATATCCGCACGCGCCAGGACTGGTGCATCGTTAATGCCGTCTCCTACAAAAGCCAGCTTGCCTTTTGCAGGTTTGTTTTTATCTAAAATTTCAACCTGTTCCACTTTTTGATCAGGAAGCAGTTGGGCATGGACCTCACTAAGACCCAGCTCATTTGCAATGGCCTCAGCAATCTGTACATTATCTCCAGTCAGCATGACAGTCTTTCTTACTCCGGCTTCCTTAAGGCGTGCAATTGCCGAACGGCTGTCGGTCTTGATTTCGTCGGCAATAACAATTGCTCCGGCAAAGATTCCATTTACCGCCACATACACCTTCGTACCAATTTCATCATTTTGCTGGAAATCAATGTTTTCACGCTTCATCAGTTTATCATTTCCAGCAAGAATCACCGATTTATCAGATGTGACACGGATGCCATGGCCGGAAATTTCTTCATAATCACGAAGATCATCCTTTTCTATATCACCGCCATATGCTTTCATAATGGAACGTGCAATGGGGTGGTTGGAAAAGCTTTCGGCTTTTGCTGCGTATTCCAACAGCTGCTCTTTCGTCGTTTCACCGGCAGGGTACAGGCCTGTGACTTCGAAAACACCTTTGGTAAGTGTACCAGTTTTATCAAAGACAACAGTATCCAGACTGTTAAGCGCCTCCAGATAGTTGCTGCCCTTTACCAGGATGCCCCGTTTGGAAGCAGCTCCGATTCCCCCGAAAAAACCAAGCGGGATTGAAATAACCAGTGCACAGGGGCAGGAGATTACAAGGAAGATGAGTCCGCGGTTAATCCATTCCGTCCAGGTGCCGCCAAAGAACAACGGAGGAATGACCGCCAGCAGAAGTGCAAGACCCACCACAACAGGCGTATAGTAACGTGAAAAAGTTGTGATAAAGTTTTCAGAGGGTGCTTTTTTGCTGCTGGCATTCTCTACCAGATCAATAATTTTTGCTACAGTTGATTCACCAAATTCCCTGGTTACCTCCACCGTCAGAACACCGCTTTGATTAATGCAGCCTGCCAGCACTGCTTCCCCGGCTTTTACAGAACGGGGAACCGATTCCCCGGTTAGTGCGCTGGTATCCAGCATGGATTCTCCATTTGTTACCGATCCGTCTAATGGAATCTTTTCACCTGGGCGAATCAAAATGATATCACCAATTTTAACCGTGTCAGGCGCAACCTTTTCTGTATCATTGCCCCTCTTTAAATTGGCGTAATCGGGACGGATATCCATAAGTGAAGTAATGGATTTTTTTGACTTTTGCACTGCGGCATCCTGAAAATACTCACCGATCTGATAAAAAAGCATTACTGCAACGCCCTCTGGGAAATCACCAATTGCAAATGCCCCGATTGTTGCAACACTCATCAGAAAGTTTTCATCAAAAATCTGGCCTTTGGTAATATTTTTAAACGCCTGCCAGACAACCTCTCCGCCAAGGATTAAATAGCTAAGTCCAAATATAGCAAAGTGATATGTGACTTCATCTGGGAAAGCTTTTTTCAGTACCAGACCCGCTGCAAACAGAATGATACCTGATATCAGCTGTATGATTTTTCTCTTGTTTAAGTCTCCGCCTTCATGCTCGTGTGTATGATCATGGGAATGGCTGTGGGAATGTTCATGATTGTGTGCCATATTACTAACCTTCCTTCCTTTTATCGCTAAAGCAAATATTAACTGTTGAATGATCCTTCAATTGTATTATAATTGAATATATGTTCAACTGTCAATATGAAAATCAAATTATATTAAAAAAATTATAAATATATGGTTTTACTTTTAATATGTTCCAGTATTATTATGAGGTGTATCTGACTTTCATAAAGCAGAAAAGTACTGGTAATGTTAAGATAATAATTGGTTTCAAATATTTACAATCGGAAAAATGTTACGGTATGTTGCAGATTAGTGGTAGAAAATGTCAGAACAATAGTAATTGTGACGTTTTTTTGTAATCATGCAAAACATTATGGAATAATATGTCAAAATATGGTATATTTTATTATATTAGAAGAAATAAAATTTGCTTCTAATTTTGAATTATTATTATATAAAAGTGGAGGATACAAGAGATGTATTGTAAAAATTGTTCAAAAGAGATTGATGACAAAGCAGCCATCTGTCCACACTGTGGTGTGGCACAGACTCCTCAAGTGGTTGATAATGGCGGTTTTGGGTGGGGACTTTTAGGCTGCTGTATTCCATTAGTAGGATTAATTCTGTTTCTGGTTTGGAAAGATTCAAAACCAAAGACTGCGAAAGCAGCAGGTATTGGCGCATTAATTAGCGTTGTTTGCATGATTCTTTTTTATGCATTAATGTTTGGACTGGGACTTCTGGGTGCTATGGCGGGTTATTAAATCCGGCGGCCCTACTTGTTATGAGTGGTTTTTTCTATCGATGGCTCCCAATTTTCTTTGGCTGCCATTGCAGGGCGGAACGTTCATTTTTTCTGAATGGAAAGCAATTTCCTATTTGTGCAAGATGTACCGGTGAATTGGTGGGGATCCTGTTATTGGGAATTACCTATGCCATGTATCACCCACCAATTTTATATGCTTTGATTTTCTTGATTCCCATGATACTTGACGGTGGTATTCAGTTACTGACTACATATGAAAGCACCAATATCAGGAGGTTTTTAACCGGCCTGTTTTTTGGATATGGACTTTTTCATCTGTTTCTGGCAAGTATCATTGCTACATATTGGTTTGGATATCATATGGCTAAGTGAATCAGTTAAATCTGGCAAAATAAAAAAGGCAGGAGCAGACACAAAGAAGATGAAGTAAAACTTGGTGAGGAGAGCTGTTTATGGCGACTCATCAATGAAATTCATCCGTTTGGCGTTTGGTTCTGCCTTTTTGTATGACAAAAGAAACTCTGTCAATGAGTCACAATATGATATCTAAATTTTAAGGGAGAATGATATATGATGAAAACAGTAGAAGGAGCCTATTTGAAGTTAAAAAGTAATCTTGACCAAAAAGATTATGAATTGATTCATATGCTTGAAATACAATGTGCCCAGAACGATCAAATCACTCTGAAGCTTGAGCTGGACTATAAACTGAGTGATGCTCAAAACAGAACGGCGGATACCCCAATTTCTGATATAAATGAATTCATGTACTTTAACGGTGAAGAATTAATCGGCTATATGGGGATATGCGGTTTTGGAGGAATCTCTCAGCCATTGGAGATTACCGGAATGGTACACCCTGAGTACAGACGTCAGGGGATTTTTTCAAAACTGATGGAACTGGTCATTGCAGAATGCAGAACAAGAAATGCAGAAGGAATTCTGGCCTTGTGTGATAAAAAATCCATTTCCGGTCAGGGGTTTTTAAAAAAGATCAGTGCTGTTTATAAATTTTCCGAATTTGAAATGTATCTGAATCATAAATTTTACGAGACGTTGGAAAAACAGCAGCCTTCTGGTATCACATTCAGAAAAGCTGTCAATGCAGACGCTTCGGAGATAAGCCGGCAAAACATGATTTATTTTGGTGATGATTGGGAAGAAGAAAATGAGGATTCTAAAGATAATGGTATTCTTCTGCCCGAAGAGGAAGAAAAACGAGGCATGACAATCTATATTGCTGAAAAGGAAGAAAGAATAATTGGGAAGGTAAATCTTCAGATGTCTGATAGTGGCATTGGTGGAATCTATGGGCTTGGTGTATTGCCTGAGTTTAGGGGTAACGGGTTTGGAAGGGCAGTTCTCACTTTTGGGGTAGAAACGCTGAAAGATGCAAAAGCCACAGAGGTGATGCTTCAGGTAGCTGCGGAAAATGGAACGGCTCTCAACTTATACAAATCCTGCGGATTTCAGGAAACATCGGTTATGGATTATTTTGAGTTAAAGTAAATGTGAAGAAGGAAACCATTACAAAATGAAGAATTCGTTGTTAAAGCATCCACTGATTGAATTGTTAAAGAACAACAAGGGAAATCCAAAGACTCTGATTTTAATGGAACCACTCTGGGGAATTCCCTATAATTTGATTGCACCTTTTGCCACATTATATATGTACACGCAGGGAATAACAGATGTTCAGATTGGTTTGATTTTATCGGTTTCCATGGTTGTTCAGGTGCTTTTTTCTTTTATTGGAGGTATCCTCACTGATAAGCTGGGACGTAAATTCACAACCATGATGGGAGATTTCTTTGGCTGGGGTGTTGCCTGCCTCATATGGGCTGTTTCTGGTAATTTCTGGTTCTTTTTAGCAGCAGTTTTATTTAACAGTTTTGAACAGATTAACCAGACTGCATGGTACTGTCTGCTGATAGAGGATGCAGACTCCAGGGATTTAATCGGAATCTATACATGGGTAAATATTGGCGGTCTGATTGCAATCTTTTTTGCACCAATTTCTGGATTGCTGATCAATACCTTTTCCGTGGTTCCGGTTGTACGCGTTCTATATGTTGTTTTTGCTGTGAATATGCTGATTAAAGTGATTATTACGTTCCGGTATTGTAAAGAAACCCGGCAGGGGAAGATCCGTATGGCTGAAACCAAAAACACCTCTGTCTTTCATATGATTTATGAATATAAGGACTTAATACCAAGAGTACTGATGAATAAAGAGATTGTGAAAGTGCTGATTGTCTGTGTAATATTGCATATAGCAAATCTGGTAAACACCAGCTTCTTTAGCCTGTATGTGACGCAAAGGCTGGAAATTGCAGACCGTTATCTTGCTTTTTTCCCTATTTTAAATGCCGCTGTAATGCTGATTTTTATGATTGGTGTACAGCACCGTTTGGAATCCGTGAAATTTCGGATACCAATGTGGATCGGTCTTGTATTATATGCCGCGTGCTCAGTTCTTCTGATCCTGACTCCTATTGGCAGCAGTATGCCGTTTATTATCGTCTATGTTTTTGTTGGGGCGGTGGCAGGCGGACTTGTAATGCCGCGAAAAGATGCCTTGCTTCAGCTAAACATCAATCCTAATGAACGGGCTCGTATTAATGCTCTTATTATGTCCTTTACCATTGCATTTGCTTCTCCTTTTGGTTACCTGGCAGGCTGGCTGTCCAGTATAGACCGCCGTTTACCATTTGTATTTACATTTACGATCTATACCATAGCAATAATCATAGTTGGTAAAATCTGCGATCCTGAATTTGCACAAGAGTGATATAGTCTACATAAAAATATGCCTGGTACAAAAAATGGGAGTTTTAAAGGCTTAAATCTGCGACTGCAACTGACGCCCCTTTAAAACTCCCGGAAAAGCTGTTAATTATAGTTTTTCAGGTTTAAATTGTTTGTTTAACTGTCTCAATTGTAATT
>SVDT01000135.1 GCA_015057775.1 Paenibacillaceae bacterium
ATCTTACCAGACTTTAATGCTTCAGCCATATCCGCCTCATTTACCAGAATGTCTCTGGCAAAATTGAGAATGACTGCTCCATCCTTCATATTATCGAAGGCTGCTTTATTGATCATTCCCTTTGTTGCATCCACTAACGGCACATGAAGGGTAATGTAATCACACTCTTTATAAATGGTTTCTACGGCAGTAATATGTTTTACATTTCTTGAAAGTCTCCAGGCAGCGTTAACTGAGATGAAGGGGTCATATCCGTACACATCCATTCCAAGGGAAGAACAGGCATTGGCAACCTCTGCACCGATGGCACCAAGACCAATAACTCCAAGCTTCTTGCCTCTGATTTCGCATCCGGCAAATGCACTTTTGGCTTTTTCCGCAGATTTGGAGATGTTTTCATCTTCCTGATTTTCCTTACACCAGCGAATTCCGCCTTCAATATCACGGGAAGCCAGCATCAGACCAGCGATCACCAGCTCCTTTACTCCGTTTGCATTGGCTCCTGGTGTATTAAATACCACGATTCCCTCTGCAGCACACGCCTCTAAAGGAATGTTATTGACACCTGCTCCCGCTCTTGCAATTGCAAGAAGCCCGTCGGGGAGTGCCATCTCATGCATGGAAGCACTTCTGACAAGCACACCATCTGCACCTTCCATCTGATTTGTAAGCTCATATTCTTCTGTTAATAATGCGGTTCCATATGTAGAAATCGCATTAAGGCAATGAATTTTTTTCATGGCTGTGATCTCCTTTCAGTCTGCCTGTGCTGTATGTTTTTCTTCAAAGTCTCTCATAAAGGAAACCAGCTTCTCCACTCCTTCTAAAGGCATGGCGTTATAAATGCTGGCACGCATACCGCCTACGGATCTGTGACCTTTTAAATTCTCAAATCCCGCAGCTTTTGACTCTTTCACAAATAAAGCATCCAGTTCTTCATTGCCTGTAACAAAAGGTACATTCATAAGAGAACGGTCCTTCTCCACCACAGTGCCGTGAAACATCTTACTCTGATCCAGAAAATCATAAAGAATTGCTGCTTTCTTTTCATTAATCTTTTTCATTGCTTCCAGTCCGCCTAAGTTCTTTAACCACTTAAATACCTTGCCGCAGATATAGATTCCATAGGCAGGCGGTGTATTATAAAGGGATTTTGCATCTGCGTGAGTCTTATAACGAAGCATGGTAGGTGTCTCTTTTAAAACGTCCTCCCGGATTAAATCTTCCCGGATAATGGCAATCACAACACCGGCCGGCCCCACATTTTTCTGGGCTCCAGCGAAAATAAGTCCATACTTACTCACATCGACAGGTTCCGATAAGAAGCAGGAGGAGAGGTCTGCTACCAGTATTTTACCTTTCGTGTCAGGCAGTGTTTTAAATTTGGTTCCGTAAATGGTGTTATTTTCACAGATATATACGTAATCCGCATCTCCTGAGATAGGAAGATCGGAAACATCCGGTATATAACTGAATGTTTTATCAGCACTGGAAGCTACTGCATTGGCTGTACCATAAAGTTTTGCCTCCTGGTACGCTTTCTTTGCCCACTGTCCGGTGATGATATAATCTCCAACCCCATTCTGAAATAAATTCATGGGAACCATGGCAAACTGCTGGGACGCTCCGCCCTGTAAAAACAGCACCTTGTAATTGTCCGGAATTGACAATAAGTCTCTTAAATCAGCTTCGGCTTCATTGATGATGGTTTCATAAGCCTTGGATCGGTGACTCATTTCCATAACCGACATTCCGGTTCCCTTATAATCCATCATCTCATCTGCTGCTTCTTTCAAGACTTCTTCCGGCAGGACTGCAGGTCCTGCAGAAAAATTGTACACTCTGCTCATATCTCTTCCTCCTCAAATTCGGGACTCTTATCCCTTTCCTTACTGATGTTAGATCTTTAAATCTTCTTCGTCAAATGCATCCTCGATGGGGGCTCCCGGTGAAACCATAGGGAATACCTTGTCATCGCAATGAATCTGACAATCTATAACAACAGGAACATTAAGGGCAATGGCTTCTTTTAAGACTTCTTCAAACTCTTCTTTACCGGTAACCCGGTAAGCCTTTGCTCCCATTCCTTCTGCTATCTTAACAAAATCAACCTGGTCATTAAGAACTGTATGTGAATACCTCTTTCCATAGAACAGGGTCTGCCACTGACGCACCATACCCAGTACATGATTGTTTAATACAACCTGGATAATCGGAATATTATAACGGGTTGCTGTTGCAATCTCGTTTAAATTCATGCGGAAACAACCGTCTCCCGCCACATTGATGACTGTTTTGTCCTTACAGCCCATCTTAGCACCAAGGGAAGCACCAAGACCATATCCCATGGTACCAAGCCCTCCTGAAGTGATAAAGCTTCTGGGCTTTTTATACTGATAAAACTGTGCTGCCCACATCTGATGCTGCCCTACCTCTGTGGTGATAATGGCATCTCCTTTTGTCACCTCATAGATCTTTTCTATAATATAGGGACCGGTCAGAATACTCTTCTCATAGCGCATGGGATACATATCCTTCAGGCGGTCAATATGCGCAACCCATTCCTCATGATTAATGGGATCCAGTCTTGCATTTAATTTTCTTAAAATGGATTTCACATCACCAATTACACTGGCATAAGCCTTTACATTTTTATTGATCTCAGCCGGATCCACATCAAAATGCAAAATCTTTGCATTTCTGGCAAAACGGGAGGCATTACCGGTCACACGGTCACTGAATCTGGCTCCAATTACGATTAAAAGATCGCATTCAGTAATACCAAAATTAGATGTCTTAGTGCCGTGCATACCAACCATTCCGGTATAGAGCTCATCTGTTCCGTCAAAAGCACCTTTGCCCATCAGACTGTCTGCAACCGGTGCCTGAATCTTATGGGCAAATGCTGCAAGCTCATCAGACGCATTGGCAATGACTGCGCCTCCGCCTACAAAAATGTAGGGCTTCTGTGATTTGCGGATTAATTGCAGTGCCTGCTCTAAATCCTCTTCCAATATGGTATCTTCCTGACGGATAATTGGCTCCGGTTCCTTCTCTTCATATTCGTAATTGCTGGCAGTCACGTCCTTTGTTATATCAATTAATACAGGTCCTGGTCTGCCAGTCTGGGCAATCTTAAATGCCCTGCGAATGGTATCCGCCAGTTTACTGATGTCTTTTACAATGAAATTATATTTTGTTATTGGCATGGTAACGCCGGCAATGTCAATCTCCTGAAAGGAGTCTCTGCCAAGGAGGCCAACTGCCACGTTGCAGGTAATGGCTACCATGGGCACGGAATCCATAAATGCAGTAGCAATTCCGGTTACCAGGTTGGTTGCCCCCGGACCTGAGGTCGCCAGACATACCCCTACTCTTCCGGTTGCTCTCGCATATCCGTCCGCTGCATGGGCAGCTCCCTGTTCATGGGAGGTAAGTATATGGGTGATCTCATCCTGATGCTTATAAAGAGCATCATATATATTTAAAATGGTGCCGCCCGGATATCCGAAAACGGTATCCACGCCCTGTTCCTTCAAGCACTCGATTACGATCTCTGCTCCAGTTATTGTCTTCATAAGCTGCTCCTTTTCTTTATATTTCCAGGATTGCCCCACGGCTTGCCGGGGCTGCCATTGCCGCATATCTTGCCAGATATCCGGAAGTAACCTGCGGCTTCCTTGGCTGCCATTTTTCCTTTCTGGCTGCCATCTCTTCGTCAGATACTTTTACATCCAGTCTGTGGTTGTCAATATCAATGGAAATGATGTCGCCTTCCTCCACCAGTGCGATGGGGCCGCCTACAGCTGCCTCCGGGCAGGTATGGCCGATGGAAGCTCCTCTGGAAGCTCCGCTGAACCGTCCGTCTGTAATGAGCGCTACGGATGAACCAAGTCCCATACCAGCAATGGCTGAGGTTGGGTTTAACATCTCTCTCATTCCAGGTCCGCCTTTTGGGCCTTCATATCGGATTACTACCACGTCTCCTGCAACGATCTTTCCGCCCTTGATTGCTTCAATGGCATCCTCTTCACAGTCAAAGACTCTTGCAGGACCTTCATGTTTTAACATTTCAGGAGCAACGGCAGAACGTTTTACAATCGCACTGTCCGGTGCTAAATTTCCTTTTAATATGGCGATTCCGCCAGTGCTGCTATAGGGATTTTCCACTGGACGAATAACTTCAGGATCTTTATTTACACATCCCTTAATGTTTTCTCCCACTGTTTTTCCAGTTGCCGTAATACAGTCCAGTTCTAAAAGTCCCAGCTTGCTGATCTCATTCATGACTGCATAAATACCGCCCGCCTCATTTAAATCTTCTATATAAGTAGGACCAGCGGGAGCAAGGTGACAAAGGTTTGGAGTTTTTGCACTGATCTCATTGGCAAGCTCCAGATTTAAGTCTATGCCTGCTTCATGGGCGATAGCCGGAAGATGAAGCATACTGTTGGTGCTGCATCCAAGAGCCATATCCATGGTAAGCGCATTTCTAAACGCCTTCTCATTCATAATGTCACGTGGACATATATTTTTCTTTAACAGCTCCATAACCGCCATACCTGCATGTTTTGCAAGCTTTAAACGCTCGGAGTAAACGGCGGGAATGGTTCCATTTCCCTTTAAGCCCATTCCCAGAACCTCTGTTAAACAGTTCATACTGTTAGCCGTATACATACCAGAACAGGAACCGCAGGTCGGACATGCCTTCTGCTCATATTCCTTTACATCCTCTTCCGTCATCTTACCTGCAGTATAAGCTCCCACTGCTTCAAACATGCTGGAAAGGCTGGTCTTATGGCCCTGCACACGTCCAGCCAACATTGGTCCGCCACTGACGAACACTGTAGGTATGTTAATGCGCGCTGCTGCCATTAAAAGTCCGGGAACATTTTTATCACAATTGGGTACCATAACCAGAGCATCAAAGGCATGGGCTCTTGCAAGACATTCTGTGGAGTCTGCAACTAAATCCCTGGTGACCAGTGAATACTTCATGCCAATATGTCCCATGGCAATTCCGTCACAGACTGCAATGGCTGGAACCATGACCGGTGTTCCGCCCGCCATGGCAACTCCCATTTTGACGGCATCGACTATTTTATCCAGATTCATATGGCCTGGTACGATTTCATTATAGGAACTGACAATACCAATTAAAGGCCTTTCCATCTCTTCCTCTGTCATTCCCAGTGCATTAAAAAGGGAACGATGAGGTGCCTGCTGCATACCTTTTTTAACTGAATCACTTTTCATCTGCTGCACACTCCTTTTCTTTTTTCATAACTTTCTGATTATATGGAAATCCGGGAGCGTATAAAATCAGATGTTTTATCCGCTTCCGGCTATTTACAAATTTTAAATTGTTGGGTGGCAAACGAGCTAAATAATCCGTTCCGCAATTAAATCTCCCATTTCTGTTGTAGACACCTTTTTAAACCCATCGGAGTAAATGTCTCCGGTCCGGTATCCTTCTTTTAAAACCTGCTCCACGGCTGCTTCCACAGCATCTGCTTCCCTGTCTAAATCAAAGGAATAACGAAGCATCATGGCTGCGGAGAGAATGGTTGCAATTGGATTTGCAATATTTTTTCCTGCGATATCAGGTGCAGAACCGTGGCTTGGTTCATACATACCAAATTTGCTTTCATTCATACTGGCTGAGGAGAGCATTCCGATGGATCCTGTAATCATGCTGGCTTCATCGGATAATATATCCCCGAACATGTTCTCCGTAAGAATTACATCAAACTGTCCCGGATTCATCACCAGCTGCATGGCACAGTTGTCTACCAGCATGTGATTGAGTGTCACTTCCGGATAATCCTGAGCCACCTCTTCCACCACTTTTCTCCAAAGTCTGGAGGAGTCCAGTACATTGGCCTTATCTACACTGATGACTTGCTTTTTCCGCTTCATGGCAATATCAAACGCCTTTACTGCAATTCTGCGGATCTCGTTCTCATTATAGGTAAGAGTATCCACTGCAGTCATCACACCGTCCACCTCTTTGGTGTAACGGTCTCCGAAGTAAAGTCCCCCGGTGAGTTCTCTCATGATGACCATATCAAAACCCTCACCGATAATCTCTTTTTTTAAAGGACAGGCATCAGCAAGTTCTTTATAGAGATAGGCTGGGCGGATATTTGCAAGTAAATTAAGACCTTTACGGATGGCTAGCAGCCCCGCTTCAGGTCTCAGATTCGGTGCCACATCGTACCATTTTGAATTTCCCACATTCCCCCCGACTGCACCAAGGAGAACGGAGTCGCTTTTTTTTGCTGTTTCCAATGCTTCGTCCGTTAATGGGACGCCGTAAGTATCAATGGATATCCCTCCCATTAAGACTTCTGTATACTCAAACAGGTGGTGATAAACTGCCCCAACCTTATCTAATATCTTTCTCGCCTCTCCAATGATTTCAGGCCCTATCCCGTCGCCAGGGATTACTGCAATGTTATAATTCATTTGTACTCTCCCTCTGTGTCACTGTAATCTGCTGATATATTTCTTCTCATAATAGAACATTTGTCAGGATTTTTCAACTAAAATAAAATATTTTTACTGGAAAACATATATGAGAAAGGAATTGATACTATAATTAATGGTTATAAAAGAAGAGAAAACAGGAAAAAGCAGTCCCGGAATTTTAGACCGAAACTGCTCTTTTCCTGTTTTGTCACTTGCTTATTTACTGATTTCCTCATTGACAGTCAGACATTTATCAACCGATGCCTTATCGATCTCATTTACAAAGGGAGAATTTTCTGTTCTTGTATAATAGCAGCTTGAATCCTCATTAAGACTTCCTACTGAAAGCTGGAATGTCTCATCCTTTCCATTTTTGTTATAAGTATAAGAAATAACGGCAGATGGCCGATCACGACCATAATCCTTTAACTGGGAATCCGTTACATTATAGTTTGGACAGCTTTTCACCTTCAGGCCTGCAAGGGAATCAGCCAGTACATTTAATGGAGAATTGTCATCCACCTTATTTTCCGCGGTGTCTGCTGAGTCCTTATACCATTCAATGGTCCCTTTCTCATCGTCCAGCTTTTTCTTTACGAACTGTTTCCTGCTGTCCGCCTTGGTCACAGTAATTCCTGTAATATCGGTTCCGGCAATTGCCGGGAATTCTTCCAGAGCCATAAAGTCATTCAGACTGCTGTCTGTCTCCGTATAAAGGGAAGAACCGATGAGATAAGGGGTATCCTCTCCCTGAATTGCAGCATAGTAATCTCCGTCCGGAGTAGCATTTCCAAGGAGAATCACTGACTTTTTATTGTCTGCACCAGTGACTGTAATGGTACGGATGGGCTGATCCAGTCCATATGCACCAAATCCATCTCCGTCTTCCAGTTTTCTCACTGCTTCCAGCTTAGAGACAGTGGAAGCAATCCCGTCCATTTTGGTCTGCATCACCGGAAATTTCTCATCCTGGTCGTAGATCCATTTTCCATCCTTTTTTGTAAAGGAGATCTCATTGCCATCCCGGTCATAAGAAACTGACTGAATTTCAGAAAAGTCGGTCATATAAACTTTGGAGGCCTCTTTCTGATTTTCCGTTTTTTTCTGGGATCGGTCCATGTACTGCCCCACTCCCACATACACTGCACAGAGTACCACTAACGCGGCAGCCCCAAATATCAGTCCGTTTTTTTTCTTCATAAGTCCTGCCTCCTTCTACAGACGTCTGCGCTTTAACCAGATCATAAGTCCGCAGCCAAGGGACGCCGCAGGAATAATTAAGATAAACAGGATTCCCCACATACCGCCATGTGTCACCGTATTATAGGTCACGTCAAGACTCTTGGAAGGGATGGAAACATTGGCTACGTCTTCAAAATTAGAAGTCACTGCGTTCATAAACAGAGTCAGGTTACTTAAGTTGGTAAAACTGGTATTTAAACTTTCATCAATCAGGGATGGGGTAGAAAATACAGTCAGGCGGGCTGAACCCGTATCCAGCTTCTTTTCAGAAACAGCTCCCAGAATATAGGTTCCTTTCTTCTGGGAATCGGGAGTAACCAGCATTCCCGCGTCACTGGTCTGCATAAACGGAGTTACGTTGACTCCCTCCGGCAGATTTTCAGCCTGAGTAAATGCACCTGACTGGAGTACCAGTGCTGCACTCTTTATATCCACACCGTTAGTCACTTCACTGCCAGACTCTATGGTCGGGAAAATGTAGTAAGGATTGTTCTGATAAAAGTTCTTGGTATCTGCAGCCATACCATTTTCCAGGTTCAGTCCATATGCGCTCATGACAGAAGTAAGGTTAGGACGCTCTTTTTCTGAATATCCGGCAATGATTAACACGTGGCCACCTTTGTCCAGATAATCGGAGATCATGGTCTTCTCATCAATGGCAAGATCGGAAGCGGGAGCATTCATAAGAAGAAGTTCGCAGTCCTCAGGAATCTTCCCGTCTTTTAAAAGGTTAATGCTGTTAACCGTTAAATTGGATTTACCCAGCATATCGGTTACCGTAGCTCCAAATGCCGCTTCTCCATGTCCCTCTGTGACATAGATGGTTTTGGAAACATTGCTGGTCACATGAGAAATCGCTCCTGTCACCTGACCTTCTCCGTCAAACGCAGTCTCTTTTGCCTGCCCGTAATAGTAATAAGAGGACTCATCCATTTTTATAATATCGGTAAATGGAATGGACTGGGTTTTATTGGTTGATTCGCAGCTTACAAGAATCGTGCCATCTGTGGCATTCAGCTTTTTCACCTGTTCCGGGTGAAGTACAGAATCCACGGTTTCCACCTTAACATGGTTTGATAAATCCTCGTAACGTTTTAAAAAGCTGGTAATCCGTTTATCCACACTTGCAGGATCTCCTACCACATAAATGGTTACATCCTTATCCAGTGCTTTGATTAAGTCACTGGTGGTTCCTCCCAGGGTATAGATCTGGCTGCTGCTCATATCCCATTGCCGCAACTTTTCGGGAAGACGTCCCACAATCAAATTGAGTATAATTACCGCAGCTATGACAATCACGGAAAGGATTGCAGTATAGCCGCCTTTTTTTAATTTTCTGGTCATTTCCATCCTCCTAACTCCATCTGCGTTTCTCTATGGACTGCACAGTCAGGAATACCAGCAGGAAGATTATGCTGATATAGGTAACCAAACCGCCCAGATCAAAAATATAATGAGTAGCAAAGTTCTGGAATACACCGGTGATTGCAACCTTTTCCATCACATTTGTCAGTGCCCGGTCAAACAAACCTTTTTTGATTAAGTATAATCCAACCATAACTATGATCCCAACTGCTTCTAAAATTACTGCAAGACCGGTATGGCTGGTGATCCGGTTAACAATCAGCACTGCCAGAGACCAGAGCAGTAAAAATCCAATCAGGGATCCCAGTGCAGTAGTTGGTAAAAATCCCACCAGATTGGGCCACAAAAGCAGGAGAAGAATGATACCAAAGGTTCCTACTGCAGCGATGATCTGACTCTCTGTAAGGGAAGAAATAAACATTCCTATAGCAATATAAACACATCCCAGTAAGAAAAACGCCAGAATTGCCGCATAGTCTGCCTTCAGATGGGCAGTTCCGTTCATCTTAATAATCAGCGGGCAAAGGCAGGACAAAACAACCGGAACTGCAAATACGGTAACCATGGAAAGATATTTTCCCAGAACTATTTTCCCCACAGAGACCGGAGATGTTAACAATAGCTGATCGGTCTTAGTCTTTCTGTCATCTGCGAAACTTCTCATGGTCAGAACCGGAATTCCGATCATAATGATTGTTACCATTCCTGATAAGGTATAGGAAAAATACGGATATCCGCTCATCATGTTGTACGCCATGAAGTAAATTCCGATAAACAGCACCATAAATGCTATAAATACATATCCGGTCATGGACTGGAAGTAAGATTTCAGCTCTCTTCTATAAACAGCAGCCATTATAATTCCTCCTCTCCATCACTCTTATTTTCTGTATCTGTGTTTTCTGATTCCATATCTGCATTCAGTTCTCCATCTTCCTGGATTTCTTTTTGAATTTCTTCCTGACCATCTTCAGATTCTGCATCTGCCGTCAGCTCTAAGAATACTTCTTCCAGCGAAGCTTTGTTTACATGCATGGAAAGAATGGGCAGTCGGTTATCCGCAAAAGCAAAGAAGATGATTTCCCTGATATCCACTCCTTCTTCCCCAGTCCCAGCCAAGCGGAACGTCACCTTTTTTACCGCCTCTTCTCCGCTTTCTTTCACGGTTACGTCAGCTGCCTGGGGAATGGTGTCAAGAATAGCACGGATCTGAACTTCTTCTCCCTTTATCAGCAGTTCCATACCGGAAGCATCTGCCATCTGGCGCTCTAGGTTTTCCGGTGTGTCGCTGGCAATCAGCCGTCCCCGGTCTATAATCAGCACATGATCGCAGACTGCGCTTACTTCAGAAAGAATATGGGAACTTAGAATAACCGTATGCTTCTGACCCAGTTCTCTTATGGTGTCCCGTATTTCAATAATCTGCTTTGGATCTAATCCTACGGTTGGCTCATCTAATATAATAACCGGAGGGAATCCCAGAACTGCCTGGGCAAGCCCTACTCTTTGTCTGTAGCCTTTGGAGAGGTTACGAATCAGGCGTCCGCTTACATCAGTAAGCTTTGCTAAGTTCATTACTTTAAGGACTTCCTCTTCTCTGTCTTTTTTCGGTATTTTCTTTAATTCTGCAGCAAAATCAAGCTGTTCCTTTACTGTCATATCGACGTAAAGAGGGGGTAGCTCCGGCAAATAGCCAATGCACCTTTTTGCCTCCTCCGGATCCTCTAAAATGTTATGGCCATTAATCCACACATCACCCTCGGTCGCACCTATGTAACCGGTTATAATATTCATTGTAGTGGATTTTCCTGCTCCGTTGGGCCCCAGAAAACCATAGATCTTGCCATCCTGAATGGTAAAGTTTAAATGATCCACAGCCAGATGCCCGCCGTAATCTTTTACCAGGTTTTTGACTTCAATCAACTCTCTCTCCTCCTGTTCTATTTTCATAATCGTGTCCTTACTTAGGGTAAAAGGGAATTGTGAAGATTGTGTGATTTAACTTTGTTTATTGTGTGATAAAAGTATGAATTATTTCGACAATAGAAAAGACAAGAACAGCCTGGAGCATTCCATGCCCAGACTGTCCGTCATATAGAGGTGATTTATTCAGCCGCCAACCGGTTGATTTTATGGTAAAACATATATTGCTGCAGGATTCCTGCATATCCCTCATACCGGTTAAGCGGGAAACCATTGGGATAATATGTGGTTATTATCTGCTTCACATGGGTATCTACGGGGAAAGCACCTACATGGTGAAGTCCGAACAGGCAGACACAATCTGCCACCTTCTTACCAATCCCATACTGTGTTAAAAGTGTTGCATGAGCATTCTCGTAATCCGCTTTCTTTAATTCGGACAACCACATCTCTCCATCCGTTCCGCTGCAGCACTGAGCGATATGAAGAATATACTTATCCCGGTATCCCAGCCCCAGAT
>SVDT01000136.1 GCA_015057775.1 Paenibacillaceae bacterium
TTCCCTCATCATGAGAATGAGATTGCACAGAGCGAGGCAGCCAACGGAAAAGAATTTGCAAAATACTGGATGCATAACGCATTTCTTAATATTGATAACAGAAAGATGTCAAAGTCTCTGGGCAACTTCTTTACCGTTCGTGATATCAGCGAAAAATATGATCTTCAGGTACTGCGTTTCTTTATGCTCAGTGCCCATTATAGAAGTCCTTTAAATTTCAGTGCTGATTTAATGGAGTCTTCTAAAAATGGTTTGGAGCGCATCCTGACTGCAGTTGATAAGTTAAAGGGTCTGGAAGTTACAGCTAAGACAGAAGGACTGCTTGAAAAAGAAGACAAAAATCAGGTTAATGCTCTGGTGGAGAAATATGAAGCCGCCATGGACGATGATTTTAATACGGCAGATGCCATCTCCGCAATTTTTGAACTGGTGAAAGTAAGCAACTCCACTACCGATGAGGAAAGCTCTCTGGAGTATGTTACTTTGCTGAAAAACACCATTGAAAAGCTTTGCGATATTCTGGGAATTATCACAGAAAAAGAAGAAGTGATTCTTGCGGAAGAGATTGAAGCCATGATTGCTGCAAGGCAGCAGGCAAGAAAAGACAAGGACTTTGCACTGGCTGATGAAATCAGGGGTAAACTGTTGGATCAGGGCATAGTACTGGAGGACACCAGGGAAGGTGTAAAATGGAAGAGAGTATAATATCATTGTCTGCATTTGCAGATTATTTTGCAGATACACTTCAATTAAAGAAGGTGGATATTACCAGTTATTCTCCACTTGCACTGGCCTATATCGGAGACGCGGTGTATGAACTGATTATCCGGACGAAAGTCATGAATCACGGAAGCACCCAGGTGAATAACATGCATAAGAAAAGCGCCAGACTGGTGAATGCGAAGGCTCAGGCTGACATCATCAGAAGTCTGGTGGAAGGAGAAGAACTGACTCCGGAGGAGATTGCCGTATACAAACGTGGGCGCAATGCCAAATCTGCCACAACAGCCAAACATGCGACAGTGGCAGATTACAGAACCGCAACCGGGTTTGAAGCTTTATGCGGTTATCTCTATTTAAGCGGAAAGCTGGAACGTTTGATTTGGGTGGTAAGCAGGGGGCTTAACAGAATAGGAGAACTGGAATGATAGAAGAATTTACAATAGAAGGAAGGAATGCAGTACTTGAAGCGTTCCGTTCCGGGAAGACCATTGACAAGCTGTATGTGCAGAAAGGTGTATCCGATGGCCCCATTCAATCAATCTTAAGGGAAGCCAAGAAGACAGATACCATTGTTAACTTTGTTGAAAGAGAGCGTCTGGATCAGATGTCTGAGGAAGGTCACCATCAGGGTGTGATCGCCCATGCTGCTGCTTATGAATATGCAGAAGTGGAAGATTTGTTAAAGGCAGCAGAAGAAAAGGGAGAACCGCCGTTTCTCTTCCTCCTTGACGGAATTGAAGATCCTCACAATCTGGGAGCCATTATCCGTACAGCCAACCTTGCAGGAGCCCACGGTGTTATTATACCGAAGCGGAGAGCAGTTGGTTTAACAGCTACAGTGGCAAAGACTTCAGCAGGTGCACTTAATTATACACCCGTTGCAAAAGTAACCAATTTAACCGCTGTGATGGAAGATTTAAAGAAAAAGGGAATGTGGTTCGTATGTGCGGATATGGATGGAGAAAGCATGTACCGCCTGAATTTAAAAGGACCCATTGGTCTTGTTATTGGCAGTGAGGGAAGCGGAGTGGGCAGACTGGTAAAAGAAACCTGTGATATGGTCGCTTCCATTCCGATGAAGGGAAATATTGATTCTCTCAATGCCTCAGTAGCTGCAGGAGTGCTGGCTTATGAGATTGTAAGGCAGCGTCTGGGATAACTTTTAGGAGATGATGACCATGAGAAAAAAAGGTATGGCTGCCGCCGCCGTCTGCGCAGCCCTGTTGTTTTCTTTAAACGGCTGTGCTCCGGCAAACCGGATTGCTTCTGCTGATCAGACAGCAGAAGCCACAGAATGGAGAACGGTTGTTACAATTAAAGATGAGGCAGTTCCTCTTTATTCCAAACCTGCGGGAAGCAGTGTTAAGGTTCCCCAGGCGTCAGGAACGGTTACTTACAACAGCAATTCCGTTCTATTAGATGCATCCAATACCAGCCATGGATATGTGATGGTGCAGTATACAGGTAATTCAGCTAAAATTAAGGTCCAGGTTATAAAAAGCGGAGGCGAGACTTATACCTATGATTTGAATTCCAGATCGGCGTATGAGGTATTTCCTCTGACGGAAGGAAGCGGAACCTATACCGTCCGGGTATTGGAACAGGTTTCTGGAAACCAATATGCGGTAAAATCCAATAACAGCTTAAATGTAACGCTGTCAAATGAGTATGAGCCATTTTTATATCCCAACCAGTATGTGAATTTTACTGCCGGCAGCGCTGTGGTTGCAAAGGGTGCAGAAGTTGCTGCTTCTGCAGCAGATGCGCTGGGAGTTGTAAGCAATGTATATAATTACGTTGTGCAGAATTTTACATACGATACGGCACTTGCCAATTCAGTCCAGTCAGGTTACTTACCCAATGTGGATCATGTTCTGTCTGTGAAGAAGGGAATCTGTTTTGACTATGCAGCTGTCATGACAGCTATGCTTCGTTCTCAGAATATCCCAACCAAACTGGTGGTGGGATATACAGGCAGCCTTTACCACGCATGGGTGAGTGTGTACATAGAAGGACAGGGCTGGGTGGATAACATCATTTATTTTGACGGCACTCAGTGGAAGCTGATGGATCCCACCTTTGCATCATCGGGTAAAAATGATCCATCCATTAAGGATTATATTACAAACAGCTCCAATTATAAGGCGAAATATACGTATTAATGAATGGAATGAAAAGGGAGAAAGGACAGATGGCAAAAGTAGAGAAAAAACAGTATTCTGCCCGGGAACTTTCTGCATTCTGCCTTCAGATATCCATTCTTCTTCATGCAGCGATCCCTCTTGATGAGGGATTGTCTGTTATGGCGGAGGATGCGCAGCGTCAGGAAGAAAAGAAGCTGCTTTTATCCATGGCAGAGGAAGCAGAGCTGGGAAATCCATTTTCCAAAGTATTGAAAGAAACCGGCGCATTTCCGGCTTATATGGTACGGATGGCAAGGCTTGGAGAAGAGACAGGAACTCTGGATCAGATTATGGAGTCTTTAGCCGGATATTATGAAAAAGAACATATTATGAAGAAGAACATGAAGAATGCGGTTTCCTATCCGGCAATGATGATAGGGATGCTTTTGATTGTTCTGTTTGTACTGTTTACCAAGGTAATGCCTGTATTTGAAAAGGTATATAAACAGCTGGGGGCCCAGATGCCGCCGGTATCGATTGCTGCAACAAGACTGGGAGGAATATTCTGTGCCATTTCGCTGGTAATTATTCTTCTCCTTGGGATTGCAGCATTTTTTGTCTGGATTCTGGGGAGGAACGGAAGAAGATTCCTTCTTGCAGAGGGATTACTCAACTGGATTAAGCGAAGAAGTAAAATAGCAAAATCCATAGCAAACCGCCGCTTTACTGCAGTTCTTTCCCTGACCTTAAAAAGCGGACTGGACCTGGAAAAAGGTATGGAGCTTGCAGGTGAGCTGGTAGAAAATCCAGCAGTGGAAGAGAAGATTCGTCAGTGTGCCAGTCAGCTGGAAGCTGGAAGCGACTATTACAGCGCAATGAAAGATACTGGTCTTTTCAACGGGTTTTATATCCAGATGATTAAAGTGGGAACAAGAAGCGGCCGTCTGGACAGTGTAATGTCAGAGATATCAAAAAGCTATGAGGAAGAGGCAGATCTTGCCACGGAGCAGATGATTGGCCGGTTTGAACCAACTGTGATAGCAGTTCTGGCAGTTTCTGTTGGTATGATTCTTCTGTCGGTCATGCTGCCGTTAATCGGTGTACTGTCTGCCATCGGCTAGGAGGTTTCTATGAAAAAACCAAATGGTTCAGGAAAAGAGCTGCTCGGACAGCTTGTATCCCTTGGGGCGTTTTCTCTCGCCGTTGTGCTTTTTGTCTCTTCCGCTCTGACTTTTTCAAAGCGGTCCGGAGAGAGAGGCGCAGAAACTTTACGGGATGCCATACGCAGAGCATCGGTTCAGTGCTATGCCATTGAAGGAAGATATCCACCCAGTGTGGAGTATTTAGAAGAAAATTACGGCATTAAAATAGACAGAGACCGCTACGATGTATTTTACAGCGGATTCGCATCAAATTTCATGCCGGATATCACGGTTAACTTACAAAATCCATAGAGAGGTAGCCATGGCAGGAAAAGAAATACCAAAAAGCCGGTTGGGAACTATCGTTTTTCCCCTCCTTTTATTTCTCGTGTTTGTGATGTGTGCTCTGTTTCTGATCCTGATCGGCGGCAGAGTTTATGAAAACATCAATAACAGATCGGAACTGACCTATGAGAAAGATATTGCTTTCAGCTATATTGCCAATAAGGTCAGGCAGGCAGATGAAGCCGGTGCTGTATCACTGACAGATGTGGATGGAGTGCAGGTACTTACATTAAAGCAGACCATTGAAGGTACGTCGTATGTGACACAGATTTATTACCGTGACGGAAGCTTATGGGAGCTGTTTGCAGATCAGGACAGTGGATTATCCATTGGTGACGGAAATCAGATATTGGAATGCAAAGAAATCACCATGGATATGGAGGACCACCTTCTCCATTTGAAATCAGAAGGTGAAACAGGAAGCCAGCTCTTTATTTCTTTAAGAAGCAAAGGAGCTGCAGATGAATAGAAAAAACAGATCCAATGTAATGATGATGGAGATGATTGTCGCCGTATTTTTCTTTCTGCTGTGTGCAGCAGTCTGCATTCAGGCATTTGTTAAGGCGGACTTACTCAGTAAAAGAGCAGCAGATTTAAATCAGAGTGTTCTGATTGCACAAAGTGCAGCTGAAATCTGGAAGGCAGAAGGAGAAGCAGGCCTGATTCACCGTTTAAATGGTGTGAAAAAGGATTCCCCAGGGGAGACCTATACCATGATGTTTGATAAAAAAGGGAATGCCGCTGACCAGTCCCATGCAGTTTATTATGGAGAGGTTAAACTTATAAGTGAACTGGAAGCGGAAGTGACCGTATCAAAAGCCGGAAATACGCTTTATACCCTGGCGGTAAGCCGGCATGAAAACCCTTGAGTGAAGGAGGAGTCATATGGCGAAACAGGAGATTGGCTACAGGGCCAATATGGGAACTCCTACTCTTATTCTGATATTTATGATTCTCTGTCTGGTTACTTTTGGGATGCTTTCTCTTAGCACGGCAAAAAGCGAATGGAATCTGGCACAGAGGAATGCAGATTCTGTTGCAGAGTATTACAGGGCAGATAAAGAGGGAGAAGTCTTTTACCAGATGATATTGCAGAATTCACGTTCCGGGAAACTGGGGGATTATTATGATTCACAGACCGGGATCGCATCCACTCAGATTCCCATGAAACGATCCCAGTCTCTTTCCATAAAGCTTCATGTATCACCGGATCAGAGCGGGAAAATTGAAATATCCCAGTGGAAAGTCATACAGACAGAAGATTATGAAATTGATCAATCCCTGCCGGTTTTTAAGGGCGGGAATTGACAGAGCAGGAGATTGGAAGATGAAGGTAGTAGATTTGTTGAGTTCTGCTGTGGCACAGAAGGCATCTGATATCTTTCTTGTGCCCGGCATGCCGTTTTCGTATAAGATCGGAAGCAGAATTGTTTACCAGAGTGAGGAAAAGCTGTACCCCGCTCAGATGGAGCTGCTGATAACAGAGCTTTACCAGCTGGCAGGAGAACGGGACATGGGAAAGGTAAGGGAACATGGTGATGATGATTTTTCCTTTGCCATACCAGGAGTTTCCAGATTCCGATCCAGCGTATTCCGCCAGAGAGGCTCTCTGGCTGCAGTGATTCGTGTGGTGAACTTCGATCTCCCTGATTATAAGGAGCTTCATATTCCGGAAAGTGTGATCGATGCAGCCAGGCTGACAAAAGGATTTGTACTGGTAACAGGACCGGCGGGAAGCGGAAAGACAACCACTCTTGCCTGTATTATTGATAAGATCAATAATACAAGAAATGCCCATGTTATTACTTTGGAAGATCCCCTGGAATACTTACACCGCCATAAGCAGAGCGTGGTAACCCAGCGGGAAGTGACTACGGATACAGACAGCTATGTGACCGGACTTCGTTCGGCACTGCGTCAGGCTCCGGATGTCATACTGGTTGGAGAAATGAGGGATTACGAGACAATCCGGATTGCCATGACTGCAGCGGAGACTGGTCATCTGGTGATTTCCACACTACATACTGTGGGTGCAGCCAATACCATTGACCGCATTATCGACAGCTTTCCGCCTAATCAACAGCAGCAGATTCGAATGCAGCTGTCCATGGTGATGCAGGCTGTGATTTCTCAGCAGCTGATCCCTACCGTAGACGGTGGTGTTTATCCGGCATTTGAAATCATGTTTTTTAACAATGCAATCCGAAATATGATCCGGGAATCCAAGACTCATCAGATTGATTCTGTTATTGCCACCGGTCAGGCAGAAGGAATGCGTTCCATGGATTCCAGTCTGCTGAATCTTTACAAGGAAGGCAGAATTTCAAAAGAAAATGCAATTATTTACAGCAGTAACAGTGAATTGATGTCAAAAAAAATCGAACGGGGAATATCAAACGCATAGTTTCCATTTCATGCAGTAACACTATCTATAATACGAATAGGAGAGTGGCATAAAATATGAGAACAGATAAAAGAAAAGTTGCGCTTGTAGGGACTGGAATGGTTGGAATGAGCTATGCTTATTCCATGTTAAACCAGGGAATTTGTGATGAACTTGTTTTAATCGATATTAATCGAAAAAGAGCAGAGGGAGAAGCCATGGATTTAAACCATGGGCTTGCTTTTTCCGGATATCATATGAAGATATATGCAGGAGAATACAGGGACTGTTCCGATGCGGATATTGTGGTGATTTGTGCAGGCGTGGCACAGAAACAGGGAGAAACCAGACTTGATCTGTTAAAACGTAATGCATCTGTCTTTGAGTCCATTGTGCAGCCAGTTACAGAATCCGGATTTAACGGAATCTTTCTTGTTGCAACCAACCCGGTAGACATTATGGCCAGGATTACCTATTCTCTTTCCGGCTTTAATCCCAAGCGGGTTTTAGGAAGCGGCACAGCCCTGGATACAGCGAGATTGCGGTATCTCCTTGGGGAATCACTTCGTGTGGATCCAAGAAATGTCCATGCATACGTAATGGGAGAGCACGGTGACAGTGAATTCGTACCGTGGAGTCAGGCCATGATTGCTACCAAACCCATATTGTCACTTTGCGGAAGTGGCGGCGAAGATGATATGGTATGCAGAGAGGAGCTAAAGCGGATCGAAGATGAGGTGCGGGGAGCGGCATACCGCATTATTGATGCAAAGCAGGCAACCTACTATGGAATCGGAATGGCTTTAACCAGAATTACAAAAGCAATACTTGGAGATGAGAACAGTGTCTTCACCGTATCAACCATGCTAAGAGGGGAATACGGTCAGAATGACGTATATGCGGGAGTTCCCTGTATCATAAATAAGAACGGCATTCAGCGGGTTTTATCTCTCTCTCTTACAGAAGAAGAGATGAAGCAGTTTGGCCATTCCTGTGATACGTTACGGGAAAGCTTTCAGGGTATTTTATAAAAATATACCAGGAAAGAATGGAGAAAACCCTGTTCTTTCCTGGTGCCTTTCCATCTCAATAAAGGACATTTTTGCGGAGTATTTGTAGAATTTTTGTAGTTTCATGTATATTATAAAAAACTTATAAAAAACGTTGACAAATAGATTTTCCCATGCTATGATATACGAGGTTCGAGCGACGAACCAAAGAAATGCTGATGTGGCACAGGTGGTAGCGCACCTCATTGGTAGTGAGGAGGTCACGGGTCCGAGTCCCGTCATCAGCTTGTAACAAACGGGAAGTCTTATTCAAGAGACTTCCCGTTTTTATTTTATTATAAAAAGAAGAGAAGGAGGCAGGTTGTTATGGGGAAGAAAAGCAGAAAACGAAAAAGTGCATGGTATATATTTTTTCGTCCCATAAAGGTCATACTCTTTGTATTTCTGTTGGCGATGGTGATAGGGTGCCTGGCTGGAGGCGTCGTATTTTTAAAATATCAGGATGAGATCATGACATGTAAGGAAAAGGCTGACACCATTATAAGTCAGACTTCCAAAACTGATTTCTCACAGCCAATGGATACAAGAGTATATGATTCTGAAGGAAACTTAATCGGAACCATTAATTCCGGTCATTACGAATATGTACCAATTAAGGACATCAGCGAAAATCTTCAGAATGCTTACATAGCCCAGGAGGACAGGCGATTCTATAAACATCATGGAATTGATTACAAGGGGCTTTTAAGAGCTGGTCTGGTTTTCATAAAAAACAAAGGTGTGGCGACCCAGGGAGGCAGTACCATCACCCAGCAGGTGATCAAAAACACCTATTTAACTCAGGAGAGGACCATTCAGAGAAAGATCACAGAATTCTTTGCTGCTCCCCGGATGGAGGACAAGTATTCCAAAAAGGATATTATGGAATTCTACTGCAACACCAATTATTATGCAAACCGCAGTTATGGTGTATCCGAGGCCAGCCGTTATTATTTTGATAAGGAAGCAAAGGATCTGACCATCTGGGAAGCAGCAACTCTTGCGGGAATCAGTAACAATCCTTCCAGATATGACCCGGTGGCACATCCCGATACCTCTAAATGGAAGCGGGATCAGGTGATTGACAATATGGCCCTTTGCAAGTTCATCACAAAGGAAGAGCAGGAGAATGCAAAAGCCCAGCCCCTTACAGTCGCCAAGGTTTATGAAGGCGGAACCACAGAGAATTATCAGACCAGCTACGCCATACATTCTGCCGTTCTGGAACTGATGAAGAATGATGACTTTGTATTCCAGTATGTCTTTCCGAGTAAAAGTTCCTATGATTCCTATAAGGAAGAATATCAGGAACAGTATCAGGCAAAAAGCGATATGGTACGCAAGGGAGGATTTGAAATTCATACCAGCCTGGATTCCAAACTGCAGGCTGCGCTGCAAAACAACATCGATACCCATTTAAAAGGGTTTACGGAAGTTCAGGAGAACGGAAAATTCGCACTCCAGGGAGCAGCTGTCTGCGTAGACAACCGGACCGGATATGTGGTGGCGATAGTAGGCGGACGGGGAACCGATGATGAATATAACCGTGGATTTTTAAGCAGAAGGCAGCCAGGCTCTACCATTAAGCCACTGATTGATTACGCTCCTGCATTTGAAACCGGCTTTTATTATCCTTCCAGACTGGTCAATGACCATTTGTTTGACAAAGGGCCCAAAAACAGCGGAGGCAAGTACTTTGGTGAAGTGTCTGTAAGAGAAGCATTAAACCGGAGTTTAAATACAGTCGCATGGCAGGTTCTGACAGATATTGGAGTCGACAAAGGGATCAGCTATCTGGGAAAAATGCACTTTGTAGGCTTAAGCAATATGGACAATGGCAACAGTAGTATGAGTATCGGAGGTTTTACTGAAGGAGCCAGAGTTGTGGATATGGCAAAAGGCTATTCGGTTCTTGCCAATCAGGGAAAATACAGCAATAAAACCTGCATTACAAGTATTAAGAGCCAGTATGACGGAGAGATCTATAAAGGCAGTCAGGCAGATGAGAGAGTCTTTACGGAAGATACGGCATATATGGTTACCGATGTTCTGAAAGGAACTCTGGATAAGCCTTACGGAACAGGCTCCGGACTGGGAATTGGTGTTCCGGCAGCAGGAAAGACGGGAACAACAAACAGCAGCAAGGATACCTGGTTCTGCGGCTATACCAGATATTACACCACTGCCATCTGGGTGGGATATGATACTCCAAGAGCTATGCCGGGAGTTTACGGAAAGACTTATTCCGGTAAGATGTGGCATGATTTTATGGCTGAAATCAATAAGGACCTGCCTCCCCTGGACTGGGATATGCCTTCTACCGTTTCCGCTTATAATGTGGATTCCAGAGGAGAGAAAACGGATCAGGAAACTGGCAATAAGGATTTATTCTCCTCCGTGGCAGAAGCTGCAGCAATGGCAGATACAAAGAAATGGAAAGATGAAGAAGCCCGTAAGCAGCAGGAAGCCCAGTCGCAGATGAATCAGGCAGCACAGGATGCAGCCAGACAGACCCAGGAACAGGCAGCAGCTTCCCTGCAGTCTCTTATTGCTGAATTTAACGGACTAAATCACCGTGACAGTTCTACGGATGATAAGATTACTACGGCTAAAACATATTTGGAGCAGTTAAACGGAACGGAAACGTATGACAGCTTAAAACAGGCACTTGATGAAGCGGTCAACCGTGTTCTTGCTCTTCCTAAACAGGATGATTCGTCGAAACCACAGGAGATCGGACCTGGAATGACGAAACCAAGAGAGAGCACAGCTCCGGTATTCCCAGGAGATAGTAGCCCTGATTCAGAGGGGGAAGTTGGCTCCGGACCTGGAGATGATGATTCCCAGGCAGAGACCTTTGGTCCCGGGATGGAATAAATGGGGTTGATTTTTCAGGAAATAACTGGTATTCTGAATTAAGAAAAATAAAGAAAGGAAGTGAACCAGAGTGGAAGGTCGAAGTCAGAAGATGGAAGCAGATTATTATCATAGGCGTAAGGCAGTGACAGCAGAGTCTGAGATTTCGGATCTGCTCTGTGTTTGCTGCCGTTAAAAGAGAGAAACTCTCTGCGTTTATGATAGCCATGGATTACAGATGTATTCTGTAACTATGGCTATTTTGCTTGTCGTAAATCAATGACAGGCAGATTTTCGCTGCTTCCATATTAGCCAAGACGAAAAAACAGGTTCATATGGAGGGAAAATAATGCAGGAGAATTTAAAGCTGGAAGAATTGTCAGAGCTGTTAAACAGCCGGCAGCTGCGGAAGTTAAAAGAAGTTCTGACCGAATTCAATGAAATGGATATAGCTGCTTTCTTGGAAGAGCAGGAGGCGGAAAAGACGGTACTTGTCTTTCGTATGCTTCCCAAGGAAACAGCCAGTGAGGTATTCGCTTTCCTTGAAGTTGAAAAGCAGGAATACATTATTAACAGTATTACAGATCATGAACTGGGAACAATTATTGAAGACCTGTATGTAGATGATGTGGTGGATATGCTGGAGGAGCTGCCTGCCACTGTTGTTAAGAGAGTTCTGCAAAGCGCGGCACCTGACACCAGAAAACTGATTAATCAGTTTCTGAATTATCCCGAAAACAGTGCGGGAAGCATTATGACGGCTGAATATGCAGGTCTGAAAAAAGATATGACTGTGGAACAGGCATTTGATTACATCAGGAAACATGGTGTAGATAAGGAAACCATTTATACCTGTTACGTAATGAATTCCAAGCGAATGCTGGA
>SVDT01000137.1 GCA_015057775.1 Paenibacillaceae bacterium
GAGGGGAAAAATCCGGTAATTGTGGAACAGGAACTTCAAAAGGTATTACCTGAGGAACACTGGAACCGGATTAACTTTCAGCTGATTTATCATGGAAGAGAGGTCTGCACAGCCAGAAAGGCCAAGTGCGAAGAATGTATTTTGGGGGATTGGTGTGAGAGAAGAATTTAATCATGAAAAGATCGCTTTGAAAAAGGGAAATGTTTCAGAAGTATTCAGTGATGGCAAGGTGGTTTACAGAGACTTAAAGCCACAAAGTAAATCCGTTCACAGACTGTTATTGCATCTGGAAGAAAAGGGCATCGGGTTTACACCTCGCTTTCTTGGAATGAATGAGAATAATATGGAGATGTTAAGCTTTGTAGAGGGTGAAACAATTGATGATTATCCCATACAAAACGAGATCAGTAAGAAAATTACAACGGTTCGGCTGGCAGCGGAAATGCTTAGAAAATTCCACGATGGAACTGTTGATTTTATACAGAATCCGGATGATATCTGGTTTTTAGAATATAAAGGCGAATTACAGAAAGAAGTGATCTGCCATAACGATTTTGCACCGTATAATGTTACATTTCAAGATTTAAAGCCCGTAGGGTTAATTGATTTTGATACCGCATGCCCCGCTCCAAGGATCTGGGATGTTGCTTATGCAGCTTACCGTTTTGTGTCTCTTAGTGAAGAAGTATATGATATAAATATAAGACAATATCGCAGTTACAGCAAATCAACAGACCGTCTGGAGAGGAAACTTCTGCTTCATGAATTTCTTGACAGCTATGGCATGAAGAATACCTTAGAGGTTTTGCAGACTCTGATTCAACGGCTACAGGATCTTGTATTGCTTTTTGATGAGGAATGCAAAAAGGGAAGTGAGCCGTTTATTAAAATGAAAGAATCAGGACATCAGCAGTTTTATATCCGTGAGATAGCGTTTATAAAAGAGAATATGGCTGATTGGATATAGTAGGGATAAAGAAAGTATAAAAGGAGAATAGACAATGAGGTTAATGTTTAAACAACGCTTTTTTTCCTGGTTTGACAGTTATGATATTTATAATGAAGAAGGCGGCTGCGTTTTCACAGTCAGCGGAAAACCTGCCTGGGGGCACAAGCTGGAAATCTATGATAGAAACGGGAGTCATCTGGCTACTTTAAAAGAGCAGATATTTACGTTTCTTCCCCGGTTTTATATTATTATAAACGGTGAGACAGTAGGCACAATAACAAAGGAGTTTACTTTTTTCAGACCGTCCTTTCACATCGACTGCAATGGCTGGGAAGTAAAAGGCGATTTTTTTGAATGGGATTATTCCATATATTCAGGAGAGGGTCGTGTTGTAGCGCAGATAGAAAAACAGCTGCTCCGCTTTACGGATACGTATATTATTGATGTAGAGGAAGAACGGAATGCTTTGTTATCATTGATGGTGGTACTTGCCATTGATGCTGTTAAATGCAGTCAGAATAATAGTTGAAAAAATATTATAAAAAAGAATTGACTACTACGCTGCGTCATACTCTATGATAATAATTGTCAGGAGGAATCTGTTATGAATACCAGGGAAGCAGCCGGTATAACCGGAGTCAGTGTGCGCACGCTGCAGCACTATGATAAGATTGGTTTGCTGTGCCCAAACCGTGATCCGGATAACGGTTACAGGAATTATTCCGATGAAAATTTAGATCAGCTGCAGCAGATTTTATTTTTCAGGGAATGTGGATTTTCTCTTGCTGAAATCAAGGTTTTTCTTGCGAATCCCGGTTTTGACAGGGAAAAAGCTTTTGTACTGCAAAGGGACTGCCTGCTGCAAGAACGGGAGCGTATCAATATCATGCTGAAAACTCTTGATCGGACGATTAAAACATGGAAGGGAGATAAGACAATGACGCAGTCGGAAAAATTTTACGGTCTGGGGAAACAAAATAACCCCTATGAAGAAGAGGCCAGACGCCTTTGGGGAAATGAAGCTGTGGACAAAAGCAATGAAAAGCTGGGATCCCTGACGGAAGAGGAACAAAATCAGGTATTTGAAAATATGGATCAGATGTTTCGTGAGCTGGCAAAGCTTTGCAGAAAGCCACCTGAATCAGAAGCGGTTCAAGCTGCAATAAACAATATGTTCCGGTTTTTCAATGAAAATTTTGGTGTTACCTATTCTTTGGAAGCCTTTGCAGGGCTGGGACAGCTTTATATATCAGATTCACGCTTTACTCAGAATATAGATCAGTATGCACAAGGGTTATCAGTATTTTTAAGTGAAGCTATGGCATATTATGCTGAAAGCAGAAAAACAATTAAATAACAAGAGATGAAACACCGCTTTTCCTGTATTAAAAAAAGGGAAAGCGGTGTTTTTTTTACCCTTATACTTAAAAAAAATAGTGAAAATATTGTGCAATATAAACAAAAACACAAGAGGATATTGTGGTTAATACCGAAAATATAGATAAATAAGAGCATCTATTGACAACTGGTAGCATTACTGGTATTATCAGTAATATGAACAGAAGAAAGGCTAGGGAAATCTAGATGAAAAAAAGAGAACGTGTAGTTGCGGCAATTCAGGGAAATGAGGTGGATCATGTACCTACCGGCTTTTCTCTGCATTTTCCGGCAGGAGAAGAACATGGAGAAAGAGGGATTTCATCTCATCTGAAGTACTTTACAGAAACAGATACTGACATCATTAAAATTATGAATGAAAACCTCATTCCTGACGCAGGTGTAATTAAAACACCAGATGACTGGAATCAGATTCCGTACTTTTCCATGAATGATACATTTATGCTAAAACAGATAGAACTGGTAAAAAGAATAATGGAGAAGGCGGATGGGGAAGCTTTTTCACTGGGCACGCTTCATGGAATCTGTGCCTCTGCGATTCACCCCAACGAAAGCCGATATGGATATGAGAAGACGAGAGAATTAATTTGTACCCATTTAAGAGAAAATCCTGCGCCGGTGGTAGAAGCTTTTAAAAGAATTACAGATGTATTATGCCAGTTGGCAGTTAAGTATCATGATTTGGGATTAGATGGTATTTATTATGCAGCATTAGGAGGAGAACGACATTATTTTACAGATGAAGAATTTGCAGAGTTTATCCAACCATTTGACAAGCAGATTCTCAAGGCTTCAAAGGAGGCAGGAGGTATTAATTTTCTTCATATGTGTAAGGATCATTTAAACATGATCCGTTATGCATCCTACAACGAACTGGCAGATGTAGTAAACTGGGGAGTTTATGAAACTGATTTCAGTCTGGAGCAGGGAAGAGAGTTATTTCCGGGTACAACTGTAATGGGGGGATTGAAAAACAGAAGTGGAGTTATGGTTGAGGGTACCATAGAAGAGCTGAAGGCAGAAGCAAAGAATGTAATAAGGGAATATGGAAAGACGGCATTTATACTGGGGGCAGACTGTACATTACCAACTGAGATACCTTATGAAAGAATCAAAGCAATTACAGTTGCAGCCAGAGAAGTGTAGAAAAAACTAACAATTTGGGAGGGTTTGTTATGCGAAAGAAAATGATTGCAGCACTATTAACAGGTACCATGGTTCTGTCAATACTTGCAGGCTGTGGCGGAAGCAATGCTCCAAAAGAAGAGAAGGCACAGGAAACCAAGAAGACGGAGGCAGGAACAGAAGCTGCTTCCAAGGAAACGGTATATCCGTCGGGTACAATCACCATTTACGGAACCGGACAGCCCCAATATCTTCAGGAATATTTTGATGCATGGCTGGAACGGCACAAAGACATTGCGCCGGATGTAAAAATCAGCATCGTTCAGACTGAAGGGCATGCCAAGAGCCGTGAGAAGATCACTATGACTGCTTTATCAGGAGCGGTGGATGATCTGCCAGATGCGACTTATTTAGACCCCGTTAACATCATGGAATTATCACAGGGCGGATTACTGAAGGATGAAACAGAATTTTTGCAGCCTTATCTAAAAGATCTGGTTGACGGTGCTGCCAATGATGCAACGGTAAATGGACATACTTACGGATTGCCCGAGTCAGTGAGACCGAATGTGTTGTTCTACAATAAGGAAATTTTTGATAAGTACGGAATTGATCCTGCCATGATGAGCACCTTCGACGGTTACATGGAAGCTGGCAAACTCCTAAAGGAAAAAAGCAACGGTACTGTTTACTTGTCCTATATCAGCCCCGGAAGCAAAACATGGAGATACTGGGGAAGAAGAGGCTTAATGCCCCAGGCAAACGCTAAAATCTGGGATGAATCAGGAAATGTTGTGATCGGCCAGGATGAGGGAACCAAGCTTGCACTTGGAACGTTGGACACCATGTATCAGCAGGGACTTCTGCTAAAATCAGAAATTATGGAGCCTGCATTATATGATGCCATCAATAATGGACAGGTGGCAACCTTTTACATCGGTGCTTTCTGGGATGAATTCTTAAGAAAGAACTGCCAAGCCACTTCTGGAAAATGGAGAGTAATGGCATCTCCGGAATTTGAATCAGTGGGAAAAGCGGGCGCACCTGTATCTTCTTATTTTTGTATTGTTAACAAAGGTGACAATGTATATGCCGGCCTGCTGGAACAGCTGTGGCATGATTTCCAGTTCGATGCAGAGTCCAGAAATACCTGGGTAAAATCCATGGAAAAACAGAACGCACCTTATGCCAATCCCATTAGTTTAAAACTGCTTCAGGATGATTTCTGGAAAGCACCGTCTGACTACTACGGAGGACAGTCTTTCAGGGAAATGGAAGGAAAGTGTCTTGAAAATGGTGCTGCCAATTTAATTATTACACCACAGGATGCAGAAGCAGATGAGATCATATCAGCAGAATTAGAAACCTATGTTGCAGGCAACCAGACGATGGAACAGGCAATTGCAAATATGGATAAAAACCTAAAGGCTAAAATCGGACAGGCAAAGATAATGAAGTAAATGAATGGGGGGAGTTTCTCTCTCCCCAGAAAGTAAAGGAGATTCAGTATGCTGCAGATCATAAGGAAAAATAAAATTCCATACCTGTTTATCCTGCCGTTTTTTCTTTTATTTTTGATGTTCCAGCTGATCCCCACAGTCTGGACATTCTATATCAGCCTTACCAACTGGAAAGGAATCGGTGCACCGGAGTTTTGCGGGTTAGAAAATTATAAAAAGCTCTTCATTGATAATATGTTCTGGGCAGCCCTTGAAAATACTGTGGTGTACTGGATTTCCGGTTTGATTATTATCATGTTTCTGGCTGTAGCCATCGCAAGTCTGTTAAATTACGGGCATTTAAAAGGAAGTACCTTTTTTAAGACGGTCACATTTCTGCCCAATATCTGTGCAGCCATAGCCATGGGTTTGATTTTCCGGATGCTCTTTGACGAGAATTCCGGTTTGATTAACGAAGTGCTGAAAGCCATGGGAATAGGAAAGGTTCCCTGGCTTACCAGCACAACGTTTTCAAAGATTCCAGTTATTATTTTAAATGTGTGGAGAAATACTCCATGGTTTACCATGATCATATTTTCTGGTCTTTTAAATATTCCAAGAGACTATTATGAAGCGGCAACCGTTGATGGTGCTAATATGTGGAAGCAGTTTTGCTGCATTACACTGCCATCTTTGGGAAACATTTTGTTTTTCTGTTCCATTACCCTGACAGTTGACAGCTGGAAACTCTTTAATGAATCCTATATCCTGCCAGGACCGGGAACATCAAATACTTCACTGTTCCAATATATGTATGAGTCAGGATTCAATATCTTTAATATGGGATATGCGTCTGCAATCGGTGTAATTCTCATTCTGATCCTGGTAGCTATCTCTGTGGTGCAGCTTATAGCCCGAAGAAAACAGGAAAAAATATAGGAGAATAAAAACATGGTATATAGAAGAAAACAAACAACAGTATCATTTCTCATCCATATGATACTGATTATCATATCATTCTTATGCATCATGCCTATATTGTGGATGTGCCTGATTTCACTCAAACCGTCCTCCGAAACAATGAGCGGAATACATTCCATATGGGTATCTGACCCTACGTTTGAAAATTACAGACGCCTGTTTGAAACCATACCTGTTTTACAAAATGCTTTTAACAGTATCTTCACCACAATTATGGGTACGGTAACCTCCCTTTTCTTTTGTTCGCTAGCTGGTTTTGCTTTTGCAAAATACAAGTTTCCAGGCAGGGATTTTCTGTTTTATTTTGTGATAGCAACAATGCTTGTGCCGCCTGAGACAGGGGCAGTTCCATTGTTTGTAATTATGAAAAAACTGAATTTAATCAACAGCCTGTGGTCTCTGGTAATTCCCCGGATTGCAACTGCAGTGGGTATTTTTTATATGCACCAGTATATCTGTGACGTACCCGATGAATTGGTGGAAGCTGCAAAAATAGACGGGTGTAAGGATTTTATGATCTTTATTAAGATTATTCTTCCGGTTATCAAGCCTGCTCTGGCCTCCTGGGCGGCAGTTACTTTAATTGCAAGGTGGAATGATTTTTTCTGGCCGGTCCTTTATTTAAGAAAGCAGGTTAAATATACTCTCATGGTAACCATTTCGCTGCTTCCGGTCAGTGAAGGCCTTTCTACTCCCTGGCCTGTTATTCTTTCCGGAACGACACTTGTAATTATACCAATTGTTGTGCTATATTTATTACTGCAGACTTTACAAAAGGCTGGTGCAATGGCTGGTGCTGTAAAGGGGTGAGCGGGTAAGTATTTGTATTTTGAAGCGAAGGGAAAGGAAATAGAACAAAATGCAGGGACAGTCGATAAAAACCCAGGTATATGAGGGAATATTAAAGGATATTCTGGACGGTGTGTACCAGGCCAACGAGATTATTAACGAGAAGAATTTAATAGATAAATATCAGGTAAGCAAGACACCTGTCAGAGAAGCACTGGTTCAGCTGTGCGGTGAAGGTGTGCTTAATAATATCCCCCGGTTTGGATATCAGCTGTCTTTAATCACCCCAGGTGAAATTGTTGAAACCATAGAATTCCGGAAGATAATCGAGGTGGGAGCACTGGAGCGGTGTTTTGATAAGATATCGGAGGCACAGTTAAATGAACTCCGTGAACTCAATGAAGAAGCAGCTAAAATTATTGAATGCCAGGATATTAAAGCTCACTGGGATCAGAATCAGAAATTTCACAAAGCTCTTTGCGGATTTTGTGGGAACCGGTATTTACAGAAGTCATTAAATGATTCCTTACGCTTATGTACCCTGATTGCCAATCAGTATTTTATAAAAGTATGGGAGAACAAAGAGGATAGCGATTACGATCATTTTAAGCTTGTAAAAGCCATTGAAGACGGGGATTTTGAGCGTGCGAAGGAAATTCTTGTATATGATATCGAATTAATGAAAAATAAAATACTTTGATTTGAATTATGACTCCTCACCGGTTATCACTACCGACGGGGAGTTTTTTGCTTTACCACAACACAGTGACACGAAAATAACTTCTTTACGATAAATTTATGAAATTGTAATAATTCAATAGATGTCAGGATGGAAATTATATGGTAAGATAATATAGGACTGCGCTGCCTTAAACGCAGCTTTTTTCATGGAGCAAAGGTTTCCTGAAGGCTGCGCAGGGAAAAAATAGATATGAGTATGGAGGCCTAGATGAAGCAAAGGAAATTTCACTTACACTTAACATTGTTCGGGACTATCGTTTTAGTACTGGTTCTTGTCTTATTGTTCCAGACCTTAAAGGGTAGAGCAGAGCCGATCTTCGATGACAATACCATGACTACATATTACGCTAAAACCGTTCTTGGAACAGCGCCGGATTTGCAGGCAGAACGGTATTTTAATAAGGATAACTACGAACTTTCCGGCTTCACCTTTGATGTCAGCCAGTGCGACTGGAATAAAGCAGGTACATACCGGGTCCCGGTAATTTACGATGGAAAGAAAACCAACTGCGTGGTGCAGGTGGAGGTACGCAACTCCATAGAAGAGATACCGGAGACGGCCGCTTCCATCAATGAGAATGCAGTTTTAACAGAGAAGAAGTAAGGAGAAAACCCACATGGAGCGTCATAGCTTAACTACCCTTTGCTACATTGAAAAAGAAGACCAATATCTCATGCTTCACCGCATTAAGAAGAAGAATGATATCAATCAGGATAAATGGCTGGGAGTCGGAGGCCATCTGGAAGAAGGGGAAAGCCCGGAGGATTGTCTTTTAAGAGAAGTAAAGGAAGAAACCGGCCTGACGTTACTGTCTTATCGACTCAGAGGGTTTATCACTTTTGTGTCAGATCAGTATCCTGATGAATATATGTTTTTATATACAGCTGACAGTTATGAAGGTTCACTTACCGATTGTCAGGAGGGAGTTCTTGAATGGGTGCCGGTAGAAAAAATTGACAGCCTTCCCATATGGGAGGGAGACCGGATCTTTTTTGAACTGCTAAAGGATGAGATTCCATTTTTCTCCCTGAAACTGCAGTATTGCAAAGATAGTTTAGAGGCTGCTGTATTAAACGGGTCACCGTTAGAGCTTTTAGAAGAACGGGATTTGAATGGCTGCACTACCGGTAAAGTACGTGCACGCTTTATGATGCACCGTGACGGTATGCTTCATGGAACTTCCCACGTATGGGTAGTAAGACCCAATGAGAAAAGCGGATTTGACTTACTTTTACAAAAACGCAGTGCAGGTAAGGATGCCTATCCGGGCTGTTATGATATATCTTCTGCAGGACATATTCCGGCAGGTGATGATTTTCTTATATCGGCTGTCAGGGAACTGTCTGAGGAACTTGGAATTGATGCTGCCCCAGAAGAACTCACCTATGTAGGGCTTCATGAGGAACAGGAAGACGCTGTGTTTTACGGACGGCCGTTTCGTAATCATGAAATCAGTCATGTCTATGTTTATGAAAAAACGGTGGATGAACGTCAGCTTGTACTTCAGAAGGAAGAGGTGGAATCAGTACTCTGGATGGATTATGAGGAATGTCTGAATCGGATGAAAGATGGAACTTTAGTCAACTGTTTAAATGAAAAGGAACTTCATATGCTTGCCCGCTGGTACCAGAAAAAGGGATTGACCGGACAACAGCATTTATGATATAGTAGAAGCATTAAAGAAAGTAGGAAGTGTGTTTATGTTAATTGTGTCAAATCATGGAGCGTAAATCAGAATCATAATGTGAACAGGAAACCCGGACAGGAAGGCAGTCTTTGCATTCCTTTGTTTTGTGTACCTGTTTAGCCCATGAAGATACAAAACTGACTGACAGGATTTTAGACCTGTAAGACTGGGATTTGTAGTCTTGCAGGTCTTTTTTGTGTATCAGAACTGGTCTGACTGATCGCTCCATGAATCTTTTATCATTTAAAAAAGATAAGACAGGAGAATAACATGAATCACACATTTCAAATATTAGAATTTAACCGGATTATAGAGAAACTGGAAGAACTGGCACTTACAGAAGGCGCAAAAGAGCGGATCAGGAATTTAACTCCTGAGTTAAAAGAAGCAGAAGTAAGAAAAAATCTCCGGGATACCACACAGGCAAGAATGATCCTGGACCGAATGGGTCAGCCTCCCGCAGTAGCCATGAACGGTATGACAGCTATTTTTCAATCAGTGATGCAGGAGGGCATTCTGATGCCAGAGGATCTGGAATCAGTGGGAACTATGCTTACAGGCGTAAAACGGTATAAGGATTTCTTGAACCGATGCAAATATTTAGAGCTGAGCCTTGCCTATTATGAAGAAAACTTAGATCCCCTGGAGAGTCTGGCAAAGGAACTGTTTGAAAGCATCAGAAACAAACGGGTGGATGACTCAGCCAGCAAGTATTTAAGAAACGTCCGTCAGGAAATCGTACGAATGGAAGAGAAACTGAGGACCAAGGCGGAATCCATGCTGAGAACCAATAAAAAGTTCTTTTCAGATTCATATATCACCATCAGAAACGGCAAAGTATGTCTCCCGGTGAAAAAGGAGTATAAGCCGGCAGTACCAGGCAGTGTGATCGACCAGTCCTCCACCGGATCCACACTATTTATAGAGCCCTCTGCCATCGCTGCGTTAAATGGAGAGCTGGAGAGTTTAAGAATTGAAGAGGAGAATGAAACCAGGAGAATTCTTTATACCCTTACTGCTCAGGTAGAAGAGCAGCTGCCGGTCCTCACAGAGAATAGGAAGGTCTTGGAAAAACTGGATTTTCTTTTTGCCAAGGGAAAGCTCAGTGCAGATATGAAGGGAGTGGAGCCGGAGATTTCCACAGAGCGGATCATACAGATCACTGAGGGGCGCCACCCGTTTATGAATCCGGAACAGGTAGTTCCTTTAAACTTTGAACTTGGGAAAAACGGAAGAGGAATTGTCATAACTGGACCAAATACAGGAGGCAAGACTGTCTCCATTAAGACCGTAGGTCTGTTCTCCCTCATGGCTCAGTGCGGACTTCATATCCCGTGCAAAGAAGGACAGATCAGCCTGTTTAACCAGGTACTCTGTGACATCGGAGACGGACAGAATATTACAGAAAACTTATCCACATTTTCCTCCCACATTGTAAATGTACTGGATATTCTTAGTAAGGCAGACCGGGAAAGCCTTGTCATACTGGATGAGCTGGGCTCCGGAACAGATCCTGCAGAAGGTATGGGAATCGCCATCTCCATACTGGAGGAATTAAGAAGATGCGGCTGTCTGTTTTTAGCCACCACCCATTATCCGGAAGTAAAAACCTACGCAAAAGAGGCCGAGGGAATCACCAATGCACGCATGGCATTTGACCGGGAATCCTTAAGACCGTTGTACAGACTGGAAATCGGAGAAGCAGGAGAAAGCTGTGCGCTTTATATTGCAGGCAGACTGGGAATGCCGGAGCGTATGATCAGACGGGCTGAGCAGTATGCCTACGGGTTACCGGAGACAGAATCAGAGTCTGGAAATTACGGAGAAGCAGAGAAAAGACCGGGTGGTCCCAGAATTGAAAAAATAAAGAAAGTAACAGAGAATCAGATCGCAATGCAGACAAAATTCACTCTTGGAGACAGTGTGATGACTCTACCAGACAAGAAAATAGGGATTGTCTGCACCACGGTCAATGATAAAGGCGTAGTACGGGTTCAGATGCCGGATAAAAAAATCTGGATTAACCATAAACGGCTGAAACTTTTGGTTTCGGCAGAACAGCTGTACCCGGAAGATTATGATTTTTCCATTCTGTTTGATACCGTGGAAAACAGGAAAGCAAGACATAAGATGGAAAAGGGATATCAGGAAGGTCTGGAGATCCGAAAAGCTGCGGATGAGACCCTCCCTAAGTTATGATTTCAGCATGGTTTTGGGGGATCGCAGGGTTTCTTGCGGTCCTCTTCACAGACTCTGTATTCGTATGGCAGCTCAAACGGATCATCGTTTAGTTCGGCGAGAATCAGGCGGAAAATCTGTACATGGCATAATTCATCTGCTATAATCCGGTTTAAGATGGCTTTGATGCGGAAGTCGTTAATCC
>SVDT01000138.1 GCA_015057775.1 Paenibacillaceae bacterium
AGCCCAATTCTACAGAGCGGTATCAGATTGGAGCCAGCAATTCCCTGCAGGGAGTTTATAACATCAATAAGGGCTATGCCGTATTTAAACAGATTGATGTTTTGGTTTCCAATGATGAATACTATACTGTGAAAAAGAATATGACCTATGGACTTGCTGTATATGACCATATTGTCCTCAATGCACAGACTGTTAATGAGGGAGAATTAATTTATCAATAAGAGGTGATAAACTTGGTGAAAGAAAATCTTTTAATCGTGGAAAACAGGATAGAAGAAGCCTGTAAAAGATGTGGGCGGGACCGTAGTGAGGTTACTTTAATCGCGGTCAGCAAGACAAAACCTGCTGAAATGATTCGAGAGGCTTACCAATCGGGAATCCGGGATTTTGGAGAGAATAAGGTTCAGGAAATCTGTGATAAATATGAGCAGCTTCCCGAAGATATACGCTGGCATATGATCGGTCACCTGCAGCGCAATAAGGTGAAACAGGTAATTGATAAAGCTGTGCTGATACACAGTGTTGATTCAGTCAGATTGGCAGAACAGATCGAGGAAGAAGCAGCAAAGAAAGGGATCTGTGTGGACATCCTTTTAGAAGTAAACGTTGCAGACGAAGAATCCAAGTTTGGCTTTCGTCTGGAAGAGACAGAACAGGCAATCCGTGATATTTCTGTTTTTCCCCATATAAGTATAAAAGGACTCATGACTATTGCACCTTTTGTAGAAAATTCTGAGCAAAATCGTCCTGTTTTTAAAGAATTAAATCAATTTTATGTTGACATGCAAAGGAAAAACATTGATAATGTTAATATGAATATGCTCTCAATGGGTATGACCGGAGACTATGAAATTGCCATAGAGGAAGGAGCTACTCTGGTAAGAGTCGGTACCGGAATTTTTGGTACAAGATATAAGATTGGAGAGAATGAAGTATGAGCATTTTAGGCAAATTGATGGATAGCATGCGCTTGAACGATACAGATGATGAAGATGATTACTATTTAGATGACGACTATGAAGATGATAGCGATAAACATGCGAAAAAACCCCTCTTTTCAAAAAAGACAGAAGATGAGTACTACGAGGAAGAGGAGTATGAACAAAAGCCACGTTTCTTATCACGCTCTCCTAAAGTAGTTCCCATGAAACAGTCTCGCACAATGGAAGTTTCCATGGTTAAGCCTACCTCGATTGAGGATGCCAAAGAGATTTGTGATCACATGCTCGCCGGTAAGGCAGTTGTACTGAATATGGAAGGTATTCATACTGAGGTAGCTCAGAGAATCATAGATTTCACATCCGGTGCTACTTATTCCATGAATGGTAATTTACAGAAAATATCCAATTATATTTTTATAGCAACTCCGGAATCAGTAGAGCTTTCCGGTGATTTTCAGGATTTATTAAACAGCGGAAGTCTGGATATGGGCGGTATGAATTTACGCCTATAGCATATTTTTAAAAGAAATATTGGTTTCTCTTAATGGGACAAGCAGGCATTTTTCCATATCAGCATTATCTTTTCGCTGACAGTGGAAAATTGTTTGCTTTCTTCCTTATTACCGTCCACGATTTTTGGACATAGAGGGGTGCCCGAAGGGTGTTCCTTATTACCGTCCACGATTTTTGGACATAGAGGGGTGCCCGAAGGGTATTTCTTATTACCTATAGTGAAAAGATGCAATGGAGGAAAAGCAGCATGGGAAGCAGAATGCCGGTACATATGGATGGTACCTTTATTTACGATATCGTGATGGAAACTTCGTTTGATGGGCTGAAAGAAGAACTTGGTAAAATGAACTTAGGGGAGCGTAAAGTTTGTATTGTTACTGATACCAACGTTGCTCCTCTTTATCTGAATGAAGTTGAACACATTATATCCAGCTGCTTTCACAAAACTGAACATTTTATTTTCCCTGCAGGAGAAGAACATAAAAATCTCAATACAGTAAGGGATTTATACGAAACACTTATCATGAAGCAGTTTGACAGACACGATTATCTGCTGGCATTAGGCGGCGGAGTTGTGGGTGATCTTTGTGGCTTTGCAGCTGCCACTTATCTCAGAGGAATTTCCTTTATACAGGTACCTACCACCCTGCTTTCTCAGGTTGATTCCAGTATTGGCGGAAAAACCGGAGTTGATTTCGATGCTTATAAAAACATGGTTGGTGCATTTCACATGCCAAAGCTGGTTTATACCAACGTAGCTTCCTTAAAATCATTATCAGAGGAGCAGTTTTCTTCCGGAATGGGAGAGGTTATTAAACATGGTCTGATCAAGGATGCTTCCTATTACCAGTGGCTGACAGAACATGGTAATGAGATACAAAACCGCAGTCTTGATATTTTAAGTGAGATGGTAACTGTCAGCAATCGGATCAAGCGGGATGTGGTTGAAAAAGATCCTACTGAACAGGGAGATCGGGCACTTTTAAATCTGGGACATACATTGGGACATGCAATTGAGAAACTTTCTGATTTCAGCCTTTTGCATGGGCACTGCGTCGGTCTTGGTTGTATCGCCGCTATGGCTGTCTCTGTAAAACGAGGATTTCTACACGAAGATCAGATTCCAGCACTGTTAAAAGTGATGAAACTGTACCATATGCCGGTTACAGTCTCTGGTTTATCCCCGGCTGAAATAGTAAAGACTACTAAGAGTGATAAAAAAATGGATTCGGGAACCATACGCTTTATTTTACTGGAGCAGATTGGCAAAGCCTATGTTGATAAGACCGTTACTGATGAGGAAATGTCAGAAGGGCTGTCCCAAATTTTAATCTAAGGAGAACTCATGAAACAAAAAACAAATTTAATCATTGGAATGTTCATTGGCTTTTTTTGCGCCATAGGATTGGATCAATGGACGAAATTACTTGCAGTGAGACATTTAATGGGCCAGAAACCCTATTCTGTTTGGAACGGTGTGTTTGAATTATACTATTCTGAAAACCGTGGAGCTGCGTTTGGCATGCTGCAGGGGAAACAGTTCTTTTTTCTTTTAATTGCAGTATTGGTGCTGGGCTGTGCCGTTTATAGCATCAGCCGGATGCCTGCCACAAAAAAATACATTCCGTTACACCTGGTCGCCATGTTTTTATCAGCAGGTGCAGTGGGAAATATGATAGACCGGTTCACCAGAGGTTATGTGGTAGACTTTTTGTATTTTAAATTAATTGATTTTCCTATTTTTAATGTGGCTGACTGTTATGTTACGGTTTCCATGTTCATTTTTCTGCTCTTATTTTTATTTTATTATAAAGAAGAAGACTTACAATGCCTGTCTTTTCGTAAAAAGGAGGAACAGGCTTGAATCAGGAATATTTTGTAGAAGCGGGCGAATCAGCACTCCGCATTGACCGGTATTTAAGCGAGCGAAACCAGGACATATCCCGGTCTTATTTACAAAAGCTTTTAAAGGACGAAAAAGTTCTGGTAGATGGTAAACCAGTAAAAAGTAATTATAAAGTAAGTGCCGGTGATAAAATTCAGCTAACCATTCCGGATGCCGTTGAGCCGGAGATTGAAGCAGAGGAAATGGATCTGGACATTCTCTATGAAGATAAAGATATTATTCTTATAAATAAACCCAAGGGCATGGTGGTTCATCCGGCTGCAGGACATTTTAGCGGTACGCTGGTAAATGCTCTGATGGCTCATTGCCGTGATGATTTGTCAGGAATTAATGGAGTCATGCGTCCGGGTATCGTTCACCGCATTGATATGGATACCACAGGCGTTTTAATTGTGTGCAAAAATGACAACTCTCACAATTCCATTGCACAGCAGTTAAAAGACCACTCCATTACAAGAAAGTATTATGCCATTGTACATGGTGTGCTAAAGCAAGAGGAAGGCACTGTTTCTGCCCCTATCGGGCGCCATCCTGTTGACCGGAAAAAGATGAGCGTGAATGAAAAAAACGGAAGAGAAGCAACTACCCATTTTCGTGTTCTGGAACGCTTTAAACAGTATACCTATGTGGAATGCCAGCTGGAAACGGGGCGCACCCACCAGATCCGTGTTCATATGGCAAGTATCGGTCATCCGCTTTTAGGGGATTTGGTTTATGGTCCCTCAAAAAGTCCCTACAAATTAACAGGTCAGACTCTGCATGCAGGAGTATTGGGGATTGTACACCCCACCACAGGGGAATATATGGAGTTTCATGCCCCGTTACCAGATTATTTTGAAGATTTATTGAGAAAATTACGTGCCACCTAGATCATAAGATCCAGGTGGTTTTTTATTTGGATAATAACTGTTAAATATAGATAAAATATGGATTTTTCAGAAATTTAGTTGTATAATAGTATTATAAGATAACTGGAAGGAGTGATCGATATGAGTGAAAACTTAGTGATTGCGATTGGAAGGCAGTGCGGAAGTTCTGGTAAGGTTATTGGTGAGAAAGTGGCGGCAGCCCTTGGTATTAAATGCTATGATAAGGAGCTACTGGCACTGGCTGCCAAGAACAGTGGATTATGTGAGGAATTATTTCAAAGCCATGATGAAAAGCCTACTAATAGCTTTTTATATTCTCTGGTTATGGATACATACAATGTTGGATTAACAAGTTCCGGTTATATGGATATGCCCATTAATCACAAGATTTTTCTGGCGCAGTTTGATACGATTAAGAAGCTGGCAGAAGAAGAATCCTGTGTTATTGTTGGAAGGTGTGCGGACTATGCTTTGGCAGATGATCCAAATCTTGTTTCTGTATTTATCACTGCAGATGACAAAGATAAGATACAGTCCTTAAAAGAGCTTTACCAGATTGATGATGCAAAGGCAAAAGAAGTTATGGTTAAGACAGACAAAAAGCGTTCCAGTTATTATAACTACTATTCCAATAAAAAGTGGGGAGATGTAAGAAGCTACGATTTATGTATTAATCGCAGTCCCATTGGGGTGGATGGCGCAGTAGATATGATACTGAAGTATATTGAAGTAAAAGGTAAGGGAAAAACTAACGGCAGTAAATAATTGATTTTGAAAGCGGACATTTCTTTGAACAGAGGAAATGTCCGTTGACATTTTTCCATGAATGTGATAATGTTTGAATATACAAAATAATGTAAATTGATGAGAGAGTGATTGGATGAAAGAAAAGAACCTGGGGTATGGGAGTTTATATCAGAAAACCGGAGTAACAAAAAGCCTGCTGGCTCTTGATTTAATGTCCAGAAATGAGGGAGACAGACTTCTCCCCATATCAGAGTATCAGGAAAAATTCGGAGTTTCCCGTGGAACGATACAGAATGCGTTTGCCTTTTTAAAGGATAGTAATGCAGTTGTTTTAGAAAATCATGGCCATCAGGGAACTTATATTGCATCACTGGATCATAAGAAGCTGCAGGAGAATTGTATGCCCAGAGGGGTTATGGGTATCATGCCTCTGCCTTACTCCGTAACGTACGAGGGGCTGGCTACTGCCATGTATGAACAATTCTCTTCTTTAAACTTTAACATGGCTTATGCAAGAGGAGCGGTTGGACGTATAGAACTGGTGGAATCAGGAACGTACCATTTTGCACTATGTTCCCAGTTTGCTGCTGAACAATCCATAAAAGATGGAAAACAGATTGAAATCGCAATAAATTTTGGACCTGGAAGCTTTCTTTCCCGGCATGTACTTCTTTTGGCTGATTCCGGATATGACAGTATTCAGGATGGAATGAGAGTGGCTTATGACAGCAATTCCCTGGATCAAAGCTGTATTACAAAAAATATCATTCATGGCAGGAATGTGACGCTGGTTCCCATCAGAACACAGCAGACTTTAACTGCATTAAAAGAGGGAATCATAGATGCGGGTGTCTGGAATTATGATGACATTCTGGAGAATAAGCATGATTCTGTTAAAGTGACATTTCTTGCAGACTCTGATTACAATAATCTGTTTTCCACGGCGGTTCTTGTGATTGGAAAAGAAGAGGAGTACTTAAAAGCAATGTTGTTAAAATATATTCATGCAGCACAGGTTACCGCTATTATACGTGATGTAAGAGAAAAGAAAAGAGAACCCTTTTTTTAATTGGGTTTTTATTCTATCAATATACAAAATAATGTACATTAGACTTGGGGGAAATCATGAATCTAAATGAACTTTTAATGGAACGTCTGAACATTCTGGAGGAGAATCATGTAATTTGTACGGAAGCAGCTAATTATTCAAAAGTAGCAGTAGTGCGTATTCTGGCTGAAATACCGGATTTGGAAGAATCAAAAGCGGTGATGTTCATTACCCATCTTGCTATGGCAGTACAGAGAATTTTAAGTGGCGAGGATGAGATACCGCTAGACAGTCAGGTTTTAAAAAGTGTAATGGATGAGCCGGTTTTCAAACAGGCGCAGGAACTTAGGGATGAACTATTGCAGGAAACCGAAATTCCGTTTCCACAATCAGAAAAGGATTTTTTAGCCGTTCATCTTTGTAACCTGCTTACATAACAAGGTGTGAATGCGAAATCGCATTTATATAAAGGAGAAAAAAGGAGGTAGCAAAATGAAAATTGTGGTTGGGGGCCAGATTGACAAGGAAGAGATCGCTAAAATTGTGAGTCAGCTGATGAATGGAAAAGCTGAGATCGAAATTAAGGGTGACCTTGATGGTGCCATGGGAATCAAGGAAGGGAAATACGATTATTATGTGGGAGCTTGCAATACAGGAGGGGGCGGAGCCCTTGCAATGGCTCTGGCGCTGTTAGGCTCTAAATCCTGTTCTACTATTTCCATGCCTGGCCAGATTAAAAGCGAAGCATTTATTCGGGAAGAGGTAGAAAAAGGGAAAAAAGCCTTCGGTTTTACAGCCCAGCATAAAGATGAGGTTCTTCCGGTTCTGTTAAAGGCAATCTGCGAAAAAGAGGGGGTATAATTATATGAAATATATTGTAATTACATTAATCGGAGCGTTGGCTTCTGTTCTTTCAAACCAGGGAATTGCAGTATTTAATGATGGTTTCCGACCGATTGCAGGTCAGTATTTTAATGGAGAAATCAGCCGCAAAGAATTAGCCGCCATGAGCTTTGCCATCAGCTTCGGATTGGTAATAGGATTTGGTATTCCCACATCCATAGCAGCAAGTATTATTCTCATCCACTGTTTACTGCTGACCACAGATATGATCGGTTCCTTCTGCAATAACAGCAGAAACGGTATGATTCTTTCAGCAGCAATCGGAGCGGTTTATGGTGTTGCCATACTGGCAGGTCTGGAATTTATAGTGAAATTTTTCGGCTACCTTCCTTATAATTTTACAAGTGATTTAGGAAGTGTATCTGGCTACATAACAGTGGCATTTGCCATATTCCCTGCAATTGGTATTGCTTATCAGCATGGATTTAAGAAAGGTATGATAGCCGGAGGGGTAACGATCCTGGTTTATTATCTGATTAAAAAATTCGGAGTTTTTACACTTGGAGCTGGTAAGGTCACTTTAAATGCAGAAGGCATGGCAATGTTAGCAGGAATGATACTAATGATCGTTTTTGCTGCGCAGCGCAAAGGAACTGAAAATACCAATGAGGTACTCACCCAGGGCTTTGAAGGTAATATTCTCCGGATTCGTAAGAAATGGCTGCTTCTTGCAATTATGGGCGGTCTTCTTGCGGCAGGAACCAGCCTTTCCATCGTAGCAGGTGACCCGGCCTCCTTGGCACTGTTAGCAAAACAAGAGTATAGCAACGCCGGTTTAACCGCTTTGGCAAGAGCCATTGGCTTTATCCCACTTGTATTTACTACTGCCATCGTTACTGGAGTGTATGGCGTGGCAGGATGCACATTTGTTTTTGTGATTGGATTGTTTTTCCATGGCAATCCCATTGTTGCATTTATTCTGGGTTTTGCAGTTATGGTCGCTGAAATTTATCTCATTAATATATTCGCAAAGGGAATGGATCGTTTCCCCGGCGTGAAAGACATGGGTGAATACGTGAGAACTTCCATGAACAAGGTGCTTGAGGTCTCACTGCTGGCAGGAGGAATCGTAGCTGCTGAAAAAATGTCTGTGGCTGCCTCCGGCTACACAGGAATTGGAGCACTGTTTGTAATAGGGGCATTTCTGTTAAATAAGAAAGCAAAAAAACCAATCGTAGATCTTGCTGTTGGCCCGGTGGCGTGTATCGTATTTGGTATACTGATGAATCTGCTTTTACTGATTGGACTTATCGCAGTTCCTGTTGCGAAATAAGGTCATTTTATGGAAAAGATTGTACATTATGCAAAGAAGACATTTCTTGCTCTGAAAGATCCCTATCATACGGTTATTACTGTAAAACCAGGCATTATTGACAAAGCGGCTTCTTTTTTGGAGAACCAGGGTGAGGTCTGGTACACGGGGTTTAAACATACAGCCGCCATACCGGCAGAACTAAAAGAACGGCTGGAGAAAAGGGGATTTCTGATTCATACAACGGATCAGATGGCTTTAGGAGGAAGAGCAATTGACTTACAGCTTATTAATCCCATCACAGGGAACTGGATGACCGGATCCAGCAGCGGTACGGCCTTAAATGTATTTTATGGAATCAATGATGCAGGTATTGGAACGGATGGCGGGGGCAGCGTGCTTGCTCCAGCCGCCGCTCTCAATCTTTACGGTTTTATCTCTCCCATGATCGAGCAGGAGAAAATGATCCGTTATCATAGGATTTCGACAGATGGAATCGGGTTTCAGCCTGCCATAGGCGCCATTACCAGAGATCTTGATACCATGGAGAAGCTGTTAAACCCTTTGTCTGGATATGACATAACCAAATTTCAGCCGCAGGAAAATGCTTACACAATAATTGAGACGGAAAAAAGCCATAACCAGCCAGACATTTATGGAAGCCGGGAACCATTGATTGAATATTTAAAAAGTGAGGTGAAGTCCCGTACCGTTGTTATATCCACCGAAGGTCCGGTAGATGTGAATGCTCCTGGTGACAGCATATATGGACATTTTGATGAAGAAACGGCGAAACATCAGAGCCGGTCTGGCAAAGGGCTGATGCGGGTTGTTAATATGAGCGGGAAATCAGCACTGACCGTTCCGGCAAAAGGACTTGGGCGCTGCACAGTTCTTATCTGTGAAAGCAGGCCGGAGGATATCGCTTACATGTTCCAGCTGGCAAGGGCATATCAGAATCAGCCTTCCCCATTAATTCAACGGTATTTCATGAATTTCGATATGTATTTTCAGCAGTAAAGAGAGGAGGAGTTTATGAAAAAAGGATATACACTGATGCATGAACACATCACCATAGATTTATCCGGAATCAAGAATGATGAAGACTGCCGTCTGGACTGCTTTGAGGAGTCACAAAATGAGCTGTGCCGGCTATATGAGCTTGGGGTAAGAAGAATTCTCGATGTAACCAATATGGGCATGGGACGAAACTCTAATTACTGCCGCCTGATGGAAGAAAATACCGGAATCCAGATTCTTTCAGCGACCGGATTTTATAAGGAACCCTTTCTTCCGGAATTTGTTTATACCATGTCTGTCAGGGAACTGGCCAGGCTTGCGATAAAAGAAATCTCAGAAGGGATCGAAAATACAGGAATTAAGGCAAGTGTAATCGGGGAATTCGGCACCAGTAAGGATACCTTTACTGAAATGGAACGAAAAGTTTTTGATTCCATGGCTCTTGCAGCCGTACAAACCGGTGCAGTTGTTACCACCCATACTACCCTTGGAACCATGGCTTTGGAGCAGGCAGAATATTTAAAATCCGAAGGAGTAAAGCCGGAAAATATTATTATCGGGCATCTGGATCTGTCCCAAAATCCGGATACCATTATATCGGTATTGAAGGAAGGCGTAAATATTGGATTTGATACGGTAGGAAAAAATAATTACTGTCCCGATACTTTCCGCGCCCAGATGTTAAAACGAATTGCCAAAGAAGGTTATCTGGATCAGGTGGTGCTATCCATGGACATTACAAGAAAGTCACATTTAAAGAAGTGGGGAGGACCAGGCTATGCATATTTGTTTGAAACATTTCTTCCCATGCTTCAGGAATACGGATTGTCTGAAAAGCAGATCGAGCAGTTGATGATTGATAATCCAAACAGGATATTAAAACAGGAGGCTTAACATGAATACCAGTCCACTTAACAGCTTATCCGTTCAGGAAGCAGCCAGACTGCAATTTAAAATCATAGACTGCATTACGAAAAGATTTGAAGGTCATGAAATACTGACACAGGGAGATTTAGGAGTCACTCACGGAATCAATAAACCTGTCACAACTCAGAAAGCAGAACAGGTAATTGCAGATATTTTTGATGCAGAAGCCTGTATTCTGGTAAGAGGGGCAGGAACTGGAGCCATTCGCCTGGGACTTCACAGTATGTTAAAACCAGGTGAAAAAATACTGGTTCACAAAGCACCTGTTTACAATACTACGGCTGTTTCCATGGAAATGATGAACATTTCCGGGGTAGAGGCAGATTATAATGACTTAAGTGAGATAAAGCAGGTAATAAAGGAGAACCCGGAGTTAAAAGGCGCACTGATCCAGTATACAAGACAGAAACCGGAGGATGCCTATGATATGGCACAGGTGGTGAAAACAATAAAAGAGAGCGGCAGTCTGCCAGTCCTTACTGATGACAATTATGCCGTTATGAAAGTCAGCCGGATTGGAATTCAGTGCGATGCTGATCTCTCCTGTTTTTCAGCCTTTAAACTTCTGGGACCGGAGGGGGTTGGCGTAATCGTAGGAAAGGTTTCCTATATTGAAAAGCTGGTGAGAGAAAATTATTCCGGTGGAATGCAGGTGCAGGGACATGAAGCACTTGAAGTACTCCGTGGTTTTGCATATGCGCCGGTGGCTCTTGCCATACAGGCAGAGGTAAATGAAGAATGTGTAACACGGCTGAATTCAGGTGAGATACCTTGCGTAAAGCAGGCGTTTCTTGCAAATGCACAGTCAAAGGTTCTTCTGGTGGAGTTTAAAGAAGAGATTGCTGAGAAAGTTCTTAAAGAAGCAGAAAAACTAGGTGCAGCGCCTAATCCCGTAGGAGCAGAGTCGAAATATGAGATCGTACCCATGTTTTACAAGATATCCGGGACATTTCAGAGTGCAGATCCAGCACTTAAAAATCGCATGATTCGTATCAATCCCATGCGTTCGGGAGCTGATACCATTTTACGTATATTAAAAGAAGCAGCGGAAAGAGTGATATAGATGTTTTTAAAGCAGACAGTAAAACGAAACAGGGATTTAGCAGAGGTTTCTTTTCAAATGCATCAAAGCGGACAAATCCAGCCAGATTCCTATGTAATAGACGTAGACACATTTCTGGAAAATGCTGCTCTGATGCTTAAGGAAGCAAAGAAAATGGGAATCCGGTTGTTTTTTATGCTGAAACAGGTGGGAAGGAACCCATACCTTGCAGGAAAACTGATTGAACTTGGATTTGAAGGAGCGGTTGCAGTTGATTACAGGGAAGCAAAAATCCTGATGAATCATCGCATTCCCATAG
>SVDT01000139.1 GCA_015057775.1 Paenibacillaceae bacterium
GGAAGCGGCCAAGGACAAGGGAGTAATCTATGCCCAGGGATATGAAATCGATGCAGATCAAAGGAATAATACCTTGTTAGAAGAAGCTGTTGAAGTGGCAAAGAAAGTTAAAACAGCTGTTATTTTTGCCGGCCTTCCCGATTCCTTTGAATCAGAGGGGTATGACAGAACCCATATGGCTATGCCGGAATGTCAGAATGCCTTAATTGAAGCAGTGTCTGCCGTTCAGCCCAATACTGTAGTTGTGCTTCACAATGGTTCACCAGTGGAGATGCCCTGGATTCATAAGGTAAAAGGAGTGCTGGAGGCATATTTAGGCGGTCAGGCAGTTGGCGGTGCAGTTGTGGACATTTTATACGGTCATGTAAATCCAAGCGGAAAACTGGCGGAGACATTTCCGATCAAGCTGGAAGATAATCCGTCCTATCTCTATTATGGCGGAGAAAAGGATCGGGCAGAATACCGGGAAGGAGTATTTGTAGGTTACCGGTATTATGATAAAAAGAAAATGGAAGTACTGTATCCATTTGGTCATGGACTAAGTTATACCACTTTTGAATACAGCAATATGAAAGCTGATAGATCCATCATGAAAGATGATGAAACGGTGATTGTTTCTCTTGATGTCACTAATACAGGCAAGGTTAAGGGGAAAGAGGTTGTACAGATTTATGTGGAAGCGCCGGATAGCCATGTAATCCGCCCGGTAAGAGAGCTGCGTGAATTTGCAAAGGTTGAATTAGAGCCTGGAGAAACAAAAACAGTGGCTTTTATTCTTGGTAAACGGGCATTTTCCTACTACCACGTGGAATTAAAAGACTGGTTTGCAGAAACGGGTGCATATCTCATACATGCAGGATCTTCTTCCAGAGATCTTCGTCAGATGATAAGTGTGTACGTAGAATCTACAGGAAAGGAACCGGTGGTTTACGATTTAAACAGCACCATAGGGGACATTTTGTCAGATCCGGATGCTGCAGAAATAATTACCCCCCTTATCGACCGTTATAAAAAAGGCAGTGCACTGGGGAATTCCGACGGAGATGCTGCTAAATCGGCAATTTCACAGCAGATGGACGATGCCATGTTCCGTTATATGCCTCTTCGCCAGATATTAAGCTTTGCACCGGATGTAAGCTCTTTAAAAGAACTGCAGGAATTGGTGGACTGTATTAATGATAAGAAGTAGAAACATAATTATATAAGTTTAAAGAAGAGACGGGCATGTTTTGTTGCCTGTCTTTTTTTAAAATTTCCTGCTATGGTGTACTTTCCTTATTATTGACAGTTGTGGATCGATGCTTTATGCTGTATTAAAAAACAAATCAGTGAAATGATAACAAATACATCGACCACAATGGATGCTGCAAGGAGGAAACATGGTACGGGATCTGATATATCAGCTGCAAATTATTGTTAATACAGAAGGGGTAGACGAGACGAATTCTACTATAGCCAGAGTTATCCTGGAAAACTTGGACAAGGATATGGAGAATATATCCATTATGGAACTTGCAGATTTGTGCTATACCTCCATTTCTACCATAAGCAGGTTTGTAAAAAAGCTGGGATATGCCAGCTTTAATGAGTTCAAATTAAAATGTATTGAGAAGCGAAGGCTGGATTCGGAAATTCTGGTAGATAATGAGTTCAATCTTCGTTTTGGATCCAGAGATGATAAAGGACTTGTCGTTGGACTGGCTCAATCCATTGGAGAATCATTAATGAATTTTGCCGACAAATTAAATCTGGAGGAAGTGGATCAATTGATCCGTATGATTCATGAAACAAAGGAAATTAATTTATTCGGTTTTCATTTATCCGGATATTTTATCCAGAACCTTCAATATCATCTGTTTCTTGCGGGTAAATTTGCAAGTTACGCCTGCCTGGAAGGTGATCAGGAAAAACTGGCGGAGATGTCTGCCACAGACAGTCTGTCCATTATTTTTTCTGTTGATGGTAATTTTTTAAGAAACAAATCTGAGATCTTCTTTACATTAAAAAAGAATGGGGGGAAGATTGTTCTTGTTACCCAGAATCCGGCTCTGAAAATGGCGGGGCAATGTGATTATGTGTATTATTTAGGTGACTATAAAGGTGCTACAGAAGGAAGATATAAGATGCAGCTTTATACCGAAATTCTTATTAATCGTTATTGTCAAAAGTACGGGCAAATCAAAAAATAATTCTATTTTCAAAAAATGAAAATCAATATAAAAGAAGAAAAAGCTTTCCTACAATGAAGCCATCAAATATCGTTCTTTGTGCTATGATTTCTTCGAGGGGTAATAATAAATTTCTACTTCATCTTAGGAGGAGCGTTATATGGACAAAAAGGAATTAGCAGAAAAAATTGTGCAGGAACTTGGCGGGAAGGAAAATATTCTGCAAAGCTGGCATTGCATCACCCGTCTGCGTTTTAATGTGGCAGACGAAGAAAAGGTCAATCTGGATGGGTTAAAGGCACTGGGGAGCGTAATGGGTGCACAGTACCAGAATGGACAGTTTCAGGTGATTATTGGCAATAAGGTAGCAGAAGTCTACGAGGCAGTAGCCCAGGTTCTGGGCAATCAGCAGTCATCTGCAAAGGCCCGGCCGGTAAAAAGGAAACATTTAATTGATGCAGTTTTTGATATAATATCAGGAATATTTGCACCAATTCTTCCGGCAATTGTGGGTGCAGGTCTGTTAAAGGGAGTGCTGTCTCTGATCATTGCCTGCAAACTGATGGCTCCTGCAGATTCCGGTTATGCAGTGTTAAACATGATTGCAGACGCACCTTTTTATTTTCTGCCTTTTTTAGTGGCTTTTTCTTCGGCAAAAAAGTTTAAGACCAATGAGTTCCTGGCAGTTACCATTGCCGGAGTCATCATGTATCCCACCATAATTCAATATGCGGCATCTGGAGAAGTAGCTTCCTTAAGTCTGCTGGGTTTAAAAATCCCCATGATCAATTACAGTTCAACGGTGATTCCCATCATCTTAGGTGTATTTTTAATGAGCTACATCTACAAGGCTGTAGATCGGATCGTACCTGATTTTTTGAAGGTAATTGTGACGCCTCTGGTAGTGCTCTTTACAGATGCGGTTCTTGTCCTTGTTGTGGTTGCACCTTTAGGCAGTTATGCTGGTGTTTACGTACAGCTTTTCTTCTCCTACCTTTATAAAATAGCGGGACCTCTGGCAGGTGCACTATTAGGGGGAATCATGCCTTTGATCGTTATAACAGGTATGCATTATGCCTTTTTCCCAAGCACGTTCTTAAACTTCAGTAAGCTGGGCTATGATACGATTCTGCTTCCCTTAAATCTGGTGGGAAATATGGCTCAGACAGGAGCGGCTTTGGGTGTGGCAGTCAAATCAAAGGATTCCAGGATGAAGTCACTTGCTTTTTCTACAACGGTGTCTGCATTATTTGGTATCACAGAGCCTGCAATCTATGGAGTGACCCTGAAGCTGAAAAAACCCTTTTATGCGGCTCTTGCCGGAGGCGCAGTAGGAGGAGGAATTTATGGAACTTTTGCAGTAAAGGCTTTCTCATTCTCAGTTCCGGGAATTACCGCATTGCCGTCTTATGTTGAGCATGGAACAAAAAACTTTCTCTTCGCTTTACTTGGTATTGGATGCAGCTTTGTGGTTGCTTTTATTCTGACCTTATTATCAAATTTTGAAAACAAAGTGTCCAAAATGGAGATCGGATCCCCTTTAGCAGGAAAACTGGTTCCCCTTTCCGAAGTGCCGGACAAGACCTTTGCAGAAGGGATTGTTGGGCAGGGGGTTGGAATCATACCATCAGAAGGCGTTGTAAAAGCACCGTTTCAGGGGATTGTTTCAGCCATTACAGACAGCAGGCATGCAATCGGTCTGACATCAGATGAGGGAGTCGAACTTTTGATTCACATCGGAATTGATACCGTAAATCTGGGCGGAGATGGTTTTGAACTGCTTGTAAAGGAAGGACAGAAGGTAAAAAAGGGAGATTCCCTCCTTTTGTTTGACATGGAAAAAATCAAGAATGCAGGATTTGACTTAATTTCTCCCGTTCTGATCACGAATACGGCAGTGTATGATGCAGTCAAAAATATGACAAATAAAGAAACAGTGTGTTTTTCTGATCCTGTTTTGCAGATTACCCCCAGGCAAGAAGAAATCTCAAAAAAATACTAATCAGGAGGAACTAGAATGAATCAGTTAAAAAAAGGTTTTCCAGAAGGTTTTCTGTGGGGAGGTGCAGTTGCTGCCAATCAGGTGGAAGGTGCTTATTTAGAAGACGGAAAAGGTTTGTCAACATCCGATTTTGCTGCTTATAAGGATCCTTATGCAGGGGGAGAAGTTAATAATTTCACCTTTAATGTAAGCTCACAGGAGCTTTTAGAATATACCGCAAATGAATCCGGATATCTGTTTCCCAAACGCTGGGGAATTGATTTTTATCATCATTACAAAGAAGATATCCGATTATTTGCTGAGATGGGATTTAAAGTATTCCGGCTCTCCATATCCTGGGCAAGAATTTTCCCCACCGGAATGGAGGAAGAGCCCAATGAGAAGGGGCTTGAATTTTATGATCTTGTATTTGATGAACTAAAAAAATATGGAATAGAGCCATTGGTTACGCTGTCACATTATGAGATGCCCATTGAGCTTACAAGAAAATACAATGGCTGGCAGAGCAGAGAACTGATTCCCCTGTTCACCAGATTTGCGGAAACATGTTTTAAAAGGTATAAAGATAAGGTCACATACTGGATCACATTTAATGAGATGAATATGAATCTAAACAGTCTTTATACAGGTGCAGGAACTCTTCCTGATCTGGTTACCAATCAGGAGGCAGCTGCATATCAGGCTTCCCATTACCAGTTTGTTGCCAGTTCCCTGGCCATTCAGATTGGAAAGAAGATCATGCCCCAGGCGAAAATTGGCTGTATGATATGCAGGCTGGAAACATATGCAGAGACATGTAATCCTGAGGATCAGCTTCAGGCGCTTAAGGAAGATCATATCAATCTGTTTTATCCGGATGTACAGGTGCGGGGGGAGTATCCGGCTTATATGAGTCGTTATTTTGAGGAAAACGGGATAGAATTTGAGACTCTTCCAGAGGATTTTGAAATTATCCGGTCAAATACCGCAGACTTTATCTCCTTCAGCTATTACATGACCTATGTAACAAAAGGAGGACCGGATGCAAAGGAACTTTCCGGACATCTTGTATCTAAGATTAAAAATCCATATATTAAATTAACAGATTGGGGCTGGCCCATTGATCCCATTGGCTTAAGAATTACGTTAAATAAGTTATGGGACAGATATCAGATCCCACTGTTTGTGGTTGAGAATGGCTTAGGAGCGGTGGATACTCTGGAGTCAGATGAAGCAGTACATGATCCTTACCGGATTGAATATATGCGTGAGCATATCCGGCAGATGAAAGAAGCTGTCTGTGACGGTGTGGAACTGATGGGATATACATCCTGGGGCTGTATTGACTTAATCAGCTGTGGGACTTCTCAGATGAGCAAACGTTATGGAATGATCTATGTGGATCAGGATGACAGGGGAAATGGAAGTTTAAAGAGAATACGAAAAGATTCCTTTTTCTGGTATAAAAAAGTAATCGAAACAAATGGAGAAGTAATCTGATAAACAAAAGATGAGCGTTGATTGTTCTGAATGAGCATATCGACGCTCGTTTTTTATGTTTTATCGGTTCTTTCAGTTGGCATTGAATTGTATGATCTGATTTGGTATGCTGATAATAATATAAGAATATCAGCTTAGTCCGATATCGTAATTCGGTAGGCAGAACGGAGACTATTTGGAAAATACGTTGTATATCAAAGATAATATGGATTCACCTAATTACGAAGTTTTTTATAAGGATAATATTCCTTCTGCAGATCATCCTCTCCATTACCATGATTTTCTTGAAATATATTACCATGCAGAAGGAGACTGCGATTATATCATTGACAGCAGGATCTATACCCTAAAACACGGAGATATTGTACTGATTAACAATCAGCGCTTACATCGGGCTGTGATCAAGGATATGACAAAACCATACCGGCGGTTTGTTTTATGGCTGGAATATAATTACCTGGAGACATTGCTGGGTGGAAAAATTGAATATAATACAATGATAGGAAAGGAAAGCAGAACAGAGATATTTCGTCTTCCCAGGCAGCAGAGTGAAGAAATCGAATCCATTTTCAGGAAAATGTGCCGTGAGAGTGAAGTGGTGGATTTTGCAAGTTCCTATCTTCAGGAGAGTTATTTAAGCCAGCTCCTTTTGCTTTTTTGCCGATATAGCCAGAATTCTCAGTCAGTGGAAGAGACCACGTTTGAAAACGACGAGATGATTCAATCCATTATGGATTATATTGACCAGCATTATATGGAACCGATCACTCTGGACATGATAGCGCAGCATTTCTTTATGAATAAATATCATCTTATGAGAAAATTTAAAAAGCATACACGAATGACCATCATGGATTACTGCAAAAAGCGTCGGCTGATTATTGCAAGGAATTATCTGATGGAGGGGGCACGAATACAGGATATCTATAAACTAAGCGGGTTTGATGACTATTCTAACTTTTTCCGGGCATTTAAATCTGCGTACCAAATGTCTCCCAGAGACTACAAGAATTATATGATTCAAAGTCATAACAGTACCATACAGCTGGCGGTGGACCGCGATCAGATTAATAAGAAACATTAAAATCGGAAATTGTCAACATTTGCAATGTTCACGCCAGTTTTCGTTATTTATTCTGAATTCATAATGTTATAATTTATACAAGAGATTGTAATAGATCTCAGAGAAAAATGGCAATATGTACAATGAGAAGGAGGATTATTTATGAAAAAGGCTATTAGTTTTTTATTGGCTGGTGTTATGGCTGCATCGTTGACTGCCTGCTCCGGTTCCGTGAAAGAAACGGCTCCTGCAAAACAGGAAGATACAAAAGCAGCAGAACAAACCAGTGAGAGCAAAGGAAGCGGGGAAAAAGTGGAGATTAGTTTCCTTGTAACAAAACCGGAAATTGTTCCCCAGTTTGAAGAGACATTCAAACGTTACACCGAGTCTCACCCCAATGTGACAATTACTGCAATTCCATTGTCAGGACAGACAATATACGAAAAACTTACATCCCTATATGCATCTGGGAATGCGCCTACGATCACAATGGTAGGAGGACCAGAATTTACATCCTTTAAAGATAATTTTTTAGATATTACAAATACTGATTTTGCTAAAAAAGTTTATAGCTGGGCACAGGATAAGACGAAATCAGATGGAAAAGTTCTTGCTGTTCCCACAACCGCTGAAGGCATCGGCATTATGTATAACAAAAAAGTAATTGAGGCAGCGACTGGAAAAGAGTTTGATCCATCCTCAATTAAATCAAGAAAAGATTTTGCACAGCTTTTAGAAGAGATTTCAAAGACTAAGTATGCACCGGTTCAGATTACCAATAAGGACTGGCTGTTAGGATCTCATCTGACTTCTGTTTTATATGGCGCAGTAAGTAAGAATTATGATGAGAGACAGGCTGTCATTGAGGCATGCCGCAAGGGAGAATACAATTTTGCTGACAGCCAGGTGTTTAACAACTGGATGGATACCTTTGATCTTCTCATGAAATACAACAAATACGCCAAGTCACCACTTGCCAATGCTTATGAGGATGATCAGTTAACAATGGCAAGTGATGAAGTTGCTTTCTGGCCTATCGGTAATTATATTTATCCAAACATTGTAGATATTAACCCGGATGCACAGGTTGGCCTGATGCCTTATCCAATGGGAGATGATGAAGCAGCTGTTGGAAATAAGGAAATTGTATTATCTTATTCCATGTTTGCCATTGACGCAAAGCAGTCCAAACCGGAACAGCAGGCAGCAGCCATCGATTTCTTTAACTGGCTGGTTACTTCCAAAGATGGTCAGGATTCCTATGTCAACACCCTTATGTTTGTACCGATTTTTGAAGGTTTTGAGATACAGCCCATCAATCCGGTAGCAAAGCAGATTGTTTCTTATATGGAACAGGGAAACACTCTGGAAAGAATGAGCGATTATTTCCCGGCTGGTGTTATGAATCAGTTTGGTGCAACCATGCAGCAATATCTGGATGGGAAAATAACCAGAGCCGATGTTGCCAATCAGTTTAAGGATAAATGGGTGGAATTCTCCAAGAAATAAAAGATAAAATGGGAGATATTATGTATAAAGAAAAATCAAATTTGAAAAGTTTTCAGGTTTTTGCTACATTTGGGTTAATCCCTCTGTTGGTTTTTGGTATCGTAGTACTCATCCCTTTCTTTTCCGGTCTGTTTTTATCGCTTACCAATTGGAATGGTTCCTTAGACAGTAAAATTGAGTTTATAGGAATCGGAAATTATATTTCAGCAGTCAGGGACCCCGCATTCTGGGGTTCCCTGGGTAAAACGTTTTATTATGTTTTCTTTGTTATGATCTTAACAAATACATCTGCTTTTTTATTCGGTTTGCTGGTAACCAGCGGTATGAAGGGACAGAATTTTTACAGAGCGGGGTATTTTACGCCTAATCTGATCGGTGGCGTGATTTTAGGATATATCTGGCAGTTCATCTTCTCCAGAGTATTTGTTTATTTCGGTACAAAGACCGGAATCCCATTTTTTGAAATCAGCTGGCTGACACAGCCTCACGCAGCTTTATGGGCACTGATCATCGTGGGTGTCTGGCAGAATGCTGGTTATATGATGCTGATTTATATTGCGGGCTTTGTTGGAATTGATAAAAGTCTGATTGAAGCGGCACGGATGGATGGGGCCAGCCCCCTTCAGATGCTTCAGAAAATAAAAATACCCATGATGGTGCCGGCATTTACCATCACGCTGTTTCTCACTCTGAGAAAGGCATTTATGGTTTATGATGTGAACTTATCCCTGACAAAGGGCGGACCTTACAATACCACGGAGCTGATTTCCATGCATGTCTACAATGAAGCATTCTTAAACCAGAATATGGGTCCAGGTCAGGCAAAGGCATTTTTACTGTTTATACTGGTCGCAGTTATTGCGGTTGCCCAGGTAGCAGTTTTAAAGAAGAAGGAGGTTGATGCCATATGATGACACAAAGAAGAATCAACTCCCTGATAAAACAGTTCTTCGCTTTTCTGTTTTTGGTTTTTATGCTTTTACCTTTCTTTCTTGTCCTGATTAATGCGTTAAAACCAAGAATTGAAATTATTAAAAACCCTATGGCACTTCCCCATGCCCTGTCACTGGCCAATTTTACAAAAGCCTGGGTGACCATGAAATTCGGAACAGTGCTGATGAATACCGCTTATATCACAGTATTTTCTCAGATTCTGCTGATTGTATTTGGTGCAATGCTTTCTTATATGCTGGTTCGCTGGGACTTTAAAGCAAACAAAATTATTTTTACAGTATTAATCTGCGCCATGATTATACCGTTCCAGTCATTAATGATTCCGTTTGTCAGTATTTTTGGAAAACTGGGACTTATGAACAGCCGGACAGCCCTGATATTTTTCTACATGGGCTTTGGTATGCCAATGACTACGTTTATGTATCACGGCTTTATGAAAGGGATATCAAGAGAGATGGAGGAAGCGGCCCTGATTGATGGCTGTTCCCATTTTTACTGCTTCTGGAAAATCGTATTTCCCAACTTAAAGCCAATTACAACCACAATATTAATTGTTAATATATTATGGATCTGGAATGATTTTCTTCTTCCTTCTTTAGTTCTCATCAAAGATAAGAACAGGACAATTCCCCTTTCCACATTCTATTTCTTTGGTGAATATACCGCGGAACTGGGGCTGGCAATGGCTGCTTTAATTTTAAGTGTTTTGCCTGTTGTAGTAATTTATCTTTTCCTTCAGAAGCAGATTGTGACAGGGGTCATGGATGGGGCTATTAAATAATGGAGGTAAGCTGACTTGAATATATCAAACAAAATAATGCTGATAACTTATCCGGACAGCATTGGAGGAAATCTGGGTACATTAAGAAATGTACTGAAAGAGTATTTTGAAGATGCCGTTGGAGGAATACATATTCTGCCCTTTTTTCCTTCCAGCGGAGACCGGGGATTTTCTCCCATTACGTATGAAACGGTAGAACCTGCTTTTGGAGACTGGGCTGATATTAAAAAACTGTCAGAAACATATTATCTCATGTGTGATGTGATGGTAAATCATGTTTCCAAAAGGAGTAAAGAATTTCTGGATTATCTTGAGAAAGGCGAAGCTTCCCCTTTTGCGGACATGTTCCTTGATTATGAGCGGTTCTGGGGAGAGGGAAGACCGGATGAACGGGATATAAACCTGCTCTACCGGCGAAAGGATGGAGAGCCGTATCAGAGTTTTGTCCGGGCAGATGGAAAGACCGTGAAGCTTTGGTGTACCTTTACAAATGAGCAGATTGATCTGGATCTGCGGACGGAGACAGCAAAGCAGTACCTGAGAGAGAATTTCAATCATCTGGCATTGAATGGCATCAGCATAATCCGGCTTGATGCACTTGGCTATGTGGTGAAAAAACGGGATACAAGCTGTTTTATGGTTGAACCGGATATCTGGAACGTGATTGATGAGATAACCGGAATGGCCGGTGACAGGGCATGGCTTCTGCCGGAGATCCACGATACATGGGAGACAGCAAAAAAGTTAGAGGAGCATCAGGTATGGAGCTATGATTTTGTTCTGCCGTTCCTGATGCTTCATGCCATCTATACCGGGGACACAAAAAAGCTGGCGGGCTGGCTGGAAGTGGCTCCCTGTACACAATTCACGGTTTTGGATACTCATGACGGAATTGGTGTATATGATGCCTATGACTGGGTTAATGAAGAGGAAGCAGCCCAATTAATTGAACGGATTGAAGACCGCTTAAGCTATCAGTTTAAGCCGCTGAATCCGGAGAAGAAACGGTTTAAAAAGGCATATCAGCTTTACACAACCTACTTTTCCGCGCTTCATGAAAATGAACAGGCATATTTACTTGCCCGTGCGGTACAGTTCTTTGCGCCGGGAATCCCTCAGGTGTATTACGTTGGAATGCTGGCAGGTGAAAATGATTATGCAGCACTGGAACAGTCAGAAGATCACAGATCAATTAACCGCCACAATTATACGGTGGAAGAAATCAGTGCCTGCGCTCAGAGAGATGTTGTAAAAAAATTAAGATCCCTGATGCAATTTAGAAATACGTTCGGTGCATTTGATGGAGATCTGGAGGTTACGGTTCCTTCCGAGGGGATCTTAATTATGAGAAGAACCGCAAATGATAAG
>SVDT01000140.1 GCA_015057775.1 Paenibacillaceae bacterium
CCGTTGATAATCAGATTTCCTGTCTCATCTGCCTTTTGGGCTTTAATAAATGCCACATTTGCCTTGAGCGGCATTTCAAGCAGATAATTTTTCTCTTCGATCTCTATTTTCCTCTTTCCTTCTTCTACAACTGTACCCAGCCCCACTGGTGTCAAAACTCCTCCCAGACCAGCTCCGCCTGCACGTATTTTTTCAGCAAGGGTCCCCTGGGGAAACAGCTGGACTTTGGCTTCTCCAGTCATAAGAAGTCTTCCGGTTTCCGGATTTGAGCCAATGTAGGAGGCAAAGATCCGCTTCACTCTTCCGCTTTTTATCAGTTGATAGATGGAAAGCTCCGTTGTTCCGGTATCATTGGATATAATGGCCAGGTCACTGGCTGTACTGGTATTTAAAAGTGCATTTACCAGTTTTTCAGGATGACCTCCTGCCAGAAATCCCCCGATCATAATGGCATCTCCATCTTTGACTTTTTTCACCGCTTCCCCGGCTGATATTAATTTGTTCATATAAAATGGCCTCCTTTTTTATTCACTTAGGTAATCATGGATCACGCGTCCATAAGGTAAGGTTAAATCTGACACGATATGCGTTCCGCCCATGCAGGCTTTTACAGGCAGATCTGCCACCGGCGCATTCACATGGGGAACTAAATGAAGTCTTGCAGGTCCGGACCATGCCTCCTTTATCTGAATATCTTCCAGATTGTAACCCACCAGCTGGGCAATCTTTGGACTTCCGTCTGCATCCGGAATCAGTTTTAAATTAACCTGCATTTTCCCAAGGTTCTTAGCAACTGCTTTTTTATCGAGAGTATGATATTTAAAAGGCATGGTTCCCATTGCCACAAGAATATTATTGTAAATCAAGGTACCGGTTAATGTCTCGGTATCTTCAACTCTAAGGTGGGGCTGTCCCCACTTCTTTGGAAATCCCCAGATTTCACGTCCTGCAAGAATGGCAGGACCATTATTTAAATACATTTGTGCTGTAAAATTACAGGCTTCTCCATGGTATGTACATGGAATTACAATTCCGCTTTCTTCGTAGGTTCCAAGACCTGAGGAATCTGGCATCTTGATCCATTCATACAAAACAAGATTGCTTCCATCCGGTTCCAGCGGTTCCGGAACCGCCTCTTTAATCAGATCCGGGTCTGATTCATAGCTGACTGTAAAATATTCCCTGTTTACAAAACGGCACGGAGGGCGTCCATAGCTGGCGCTTGCTGCAGGCATGGACTGCAGGGAGATAATTGTTTCTGATTTCATAAACATGTTCCTTTCTATGTAAAAGTTGTTTATAAGTTAGCATTGTCAACCAGCATGGCAATTCCCATTCCTCCGCCGATACATAATGATGCCACACCGTAACGGGCAGATCTGCGCACCATTTCATGCACCAGAGTAACCAGTATCCGGGCACCGCTTGCTCCAAGAGGGTGTCCGATTGCAATTGCCCCGCCGTTGACATTAACCTTTGACATGTCAACTCCAAGTTCCTTTGTTACTGCCACTGACTGTGCCGCAAATGCCTCATTTAACTCCAGTAAATCGATATCATGAATCGTTAATCCCTGTTTTTTCAAAAGTGTAGAAACTGCCTTTACCGGTCCGATGCCCATATATGCAGGGTCAACACCTACCAGCGAATAACCTTTGATATAAGCCATTGGTTTTAAATCATACTCTCTGCATTTATCTTCGGAAGCCACAAGCATGGCTGCTGCACCATCACTGATTGGGGAAGCATTTCCGGCTGTGACTGTCCCGTCGGTTTTAAATACAGTTCTTAATCCAGAAAGCTTTTCTAATGTGGTATCAGCTTTGATATGTTCATCTTCTGAGAAGCAGATTTCTTCTTTCTTCTTTTTTACCGTTATTGGGACAATCTGATTATCAAAGATCTTTGCTCCTCTTGCTATTGCTGCCTTCATATGGCTGTTATAGGAAAACTCATCCTGTTCTTTCCTGGTTACCTTATATTTTTCTGCAACATTTTCTGCTGTAATTCCCATATGATAATGATTTATGGCACAGGTAAGAGCATCGGTAACCAGACTGTCTACCAGTTCTCCATTTCCCAATCGGTAACCGTTTCTTGCTTTTTTCAAAAGATAAGGTGCATTTGACATGCTTTCCATTCCACCAGCCAGAATAATACTGTTTTGTTCCGCCAGTATTGAATCATAAGCCAGCGCAACTGTATGCAGCCCGGAGCCGCAGACCGTATTTACGGTGGAGGCAGGAATTTCAACTGGAATACCTGCATTTACTGCAGCCTGTCTGGCAGGGCTTTGACCAATTCCTGCCTGAAGCACATTTCCCAGATATACTGCATCAATAAGTGAATTTTCTAATTTACTTTGTTCCAGGCAGGACTGAATGACCGCGGTTCCCAGTTCTGATGCATTTAAGGTTGAAAGAGTACCGTTAAAGGAACCAACAGCAGTTCTTACGGGGCTTATTAAAGCTATTTTTTTCATTTTATTTGCTCCTTTCTATTCTCATTTCTTGTTTACAGCCACATTCTCCTACTTCTTATTGTGGTTTTCAACAAAAGTCGTACAACTTACAGTTTTTATGTATAATCTACAACTTTTTGAATGTTTCAATCATGAAACATCTGGTGTTAATAATGATCAGAAAGCAAAAAGAGAGCACTCCGAACTTTTTTTATACCAGTCCGTGTGCTCTCTTTTCAGCAAATGTTATATCTTAATTAAATATAATTTTACAGGAAAACACCCTGTTTTCTTCTTCCAAAACCATACTTCCATTATACTTTTTAATAATATTTTCCACATTCAAAAGACCTATTCCATGATTTTTCCCTTTCTTTGAAACTGGCTTGCCACGATGCCATTTTTCTATGGGAGCTGTGCTGTTGGTAATATTTATAACCGTAAAATCATTATATTTATCAAGCTTAACTTTGATAAATCTGTCCTGCGGCACCTGGTCACATGCATCAATTGCATTGTCCAGCAGATTTCCAAATATTGTTGTAACTTCAATTGGCTCCATAAAGGAAAGATCAACAATGCCTATTTCCAGATTGAACTTTATTTTATGAAAAATGGCAATTCGTTTCTTATCATTTAATATCACGTTTAAAATAGGATTATTGGTATAGTCCTCCAAAGACAGCGGAATTAGTAATCTTCCTATTTCTTTGGCATAAGTAAGCGCTGCCTTATGTTCATTTATCCGATACATCTCCTCGATCAGATTCAGACGTTTATATACATCATGTAGTATTATAATGGACTCATTATACTTTTCTTTCTGATCTTCATAAAATTCATACTGCAGTGAAGACTGCTGCTCCAACAATTTTAATTTCACTTTTAGCTGGTTGTTTTCTTCTACAAATCTTGCCAGATATAAAAAATAAAGATCAGCAAATAAGATGCATCCCATATTAATGAGGATCAGTATATATTCTGATATATTTGTAATTTTCGGAATAACCACGATGATTACGGCTATATTGGTCATACTGAACAATATAATTATAACTTGTATCAGGCATTGGGTGATTGTATACTTTACAGCAAAATCTTCCCGCCAGAGTCTGGTGATAATCAGATAATAAACAATAAGGACAACTAACTTGGAAAAAGTTAGTTCCATACTTTTGATCATAACAGGCTGAATGCCGTGAATCTGAAATTTAAGAAGTATGTATTCCAGTATTACCACGCCAACTGTTTCGCAGACAGTTAATATTAAAATCAAAACCGGGACTTCAAAGATCCGGTATATTAATTTTTTATTGGCATTGCCATAGAAAGTATTATTTATTAAACTAAAAAGCACAATCCAGATTACTATATTAAGGACTGGGTGTCCCAATTCGTTTATCATTACAACAATAAAAAATGCGACTGTTTTTAATAATATGTTAAAAAACCGGTTATTTATTTTCCGTTCATTTCTTTCTTCTATGAATTGAAATAGAATAATGATATTAATCATACATGAAATGAAGGTTCCGAATGTAAGAATCATACAATTTTCCATTTTTTCTCCTATACATTACTCTGTATGAAATTATTTAGTTTTCTCCTGAAATCCGCTGATTTTTTCTGAGAAACAGGAAGCTTATCATTATTATTTAACAGAACCTCGTAACCTTTTATATTTTTAATATGTCTTAGATTTATCAGAATGCTTTGATGACAGGCTTCAAAATTGTACTTTTGCATCCTTTCTGTTAAATTTTTCATTTTATCTATAAAAAAATATTCTTCATTTTCAAGTTTAATTTTAATTTTTCTATTTATATATTCAAAGTAAAAAATATCTTTGACTTCAAAACTTTTTATTCTGCTTTCTAATTCACCAGCCTCTGTGACTTCTAAAATTTCAAAATTAACAATCTCTAATTTACCAGATTCTTCCTGAATGTAATTTATAATTTCCTGAAGCTGACGTTCCACATTGTTCTTTGCAACAGGTTTTTCCAAAAAGGCAAATGCATGGACATAATTGACAGCCTGTCTGCAAAATTGTTTATAACTGGTGGTATAGATGACTTTAACATTCCGGTTCATTTCCCATATTGTTTTACCAATCTGAATCCCATTCATTCCGGTTAAGGCAATATCAAGAAATATCAGATCAAACTTTCCATGAAACTCAAGCAGCTCTTCTCCTGACTTAAAAGTTATAATCTGAAATGGAACAGATACAGATTTCATATAACCTTTCACAAATTTTGCTATTCTGACTGAATCACTTTTGTTATCATCACAAATGGCAATAAGAAGCATTAATACCCTCCTCTTCTGATTTTTTATATTGTAGTAATAAAACGCTTACATTCTATATCCTTTTTATGTACATTTCAACCCAACCGCCAAAATTGTACATTTTGAGTGCTAATATTTACATATTTGCCTCTAAATTGTGATGACGTCTATGAAACAAAATCAGAGCGGGTACCGAATTCTTTCCTCAATTCGATACCCGCTCTACACGTTTTCATCCATCAGTTAATTCATGCCTCTCTTTAGATTTTTGATAATGCTTTTCTGGATGATTCTCTATATGAACTTGTTTTCGCTTCCCTTACTGATCCCTTATGCAATCTCAATTATTCTGCTTCTTATTTTCATTCTTCTATCTTGTCAGGGAACCATTGGGTTTGGATCGCTGGAAATCACCAGCGAAATTACTTTAATATAGTTCTGACCAATCATAGGCACGTCAATGAATTGCCGGACCCTTCTGCCATCTTCCATGTCAGCTTAACTGCTGGAATCCACTGGCTTTTATAAAGTGGGGAAACGTCTTATCTTTTGCCTGAGCACTTTGTCAGTCAACAGGCCTTACAACTGTTTTTGGTGGAATCGACCTCCTTTGGCTCTGTCTTATGAATTATTTAGAAAAAAGGGTGTAACTGTTAATCTTTTGTAGATGATATTATTATAATGCATAGCGTCTTATTTTGCAAGTTATTTTATAAAATTTTAATCATTTATTTTTCTATTTACTAATTGTGTATGTTTATTCTGATAATTAGTTTTATTTATACACTTTAATAGTTTATTTGTACTTTATTAAGATTGTTACTTTTTTATCAATGTAATTGTTTTTTTGTAAACATATGGTATAATGTGCGAAAAGGATTTGTAAAAAGGAGAAAAACTATGAGCCAGCGCAATTTAACTTTATTAACAGATCTCTATGAGTTAACCATGATGCAGGGTTACTTCAAAGAGAAAGATGCCAACGAGACCGTAATATTCGATGCCTTTTACCGCAGCAACCCAGGCGGAAACGGGTACGCGATCTGCGCTGGTCTGGAACAGGCGATTGAATATATAAAAGAACTGGAATTTAACAGTGAGGATGTGGACTATTTAAGAACCACCGGACTGTTTGAGGAAGACTTTTTAGAATACCTGCTTCATTTTAAATTTTCCGGAGATATTTACGCCATACCGGAAGGAACCGTCATATTTCCCAGAGAACCTCTGGTAAAAGTAATCGCCCCCATTATGGAAGCCCAGCTGGTAGAGACCGCGCTGCTCACCATTATTAATCATCAAAGCCTGATTGCCACAAAGACCGCCCGTGTGGTATTTGCAGCGGAAGGTGACGGAGTAATGGAATTTGGTCTGCGCCGTGCCCAGGGACCTGATGCCGGTATCTACGGTGCACGCGCTGCCATGATCGGAGGCTGTGTGGGAACCTCCAATGTCCTGGCGGGAAAGATGTTTAACGTTCCGGTTAAGGGGACTCATGCACATAGCTGGATCATGAGCTTTCCTGACGAGCTTACTGCACTTCGCAGTTACGCAAAGCTTTATCCAAAAGCCTGCATTCTGCTGGTAGACACATACGATACGCTGAAATCTGGTGTTCCCAATGCTATTCAGGTTTTCAAGGAGATGAAAGAAGCGAATATTCCACTGACCAGTTATGGAATCCGGTTAGACAGCGGAGACCTTGCCTATCTTTCCAAAAAAGCCAAGAAAATGCTAACGGAAGCTGGATTTCCTGATGCCATTATTTCTGCCTCCAATGACCTTGATGAGACTCTGATCAACAGCTTAAAGATCCAGGGCGCAACCATAAACTCCTGGGGTGTGGGTACTAATTTAATCACCTCCAAGGATTGTCCTTCATTTGGAGGTGTGTATAAACTGGCAGCTGTTCTGGACCGGAAGACCGGAGAATTTAATCCCAAGATTAAGCTTTCAGAGAATGCAGAAAAGATCACCAATCCTGGCAATAAAGAGATCAAACGAATTTACAGCAGGGAAACCGGCAAGATTATTGCCGATTTAATATGTCTGGAAGGGGAAGTATATGACGAAAACCATTCACTCCTTCTCTTTGATCCAATTGAGACATGGAAAAAGACACATCTCGCCCCAAACACTTATACCATGAGGGATTTACTGATTCCTGTATTCCAGAAAGGCGAATGCGTTTATGAATCTCCTGCAGTAATGGATATCCAGGCTTATTGTAAAAAAGAGCTTGATACCCTGTGGGATGAGTCAAGGCGTCTTGTTAATCCTCATGAGGTTCACGTTGACCTGTCTAAGCCGCTTTGGAACATGAAAAACCAGCTGCTGGACAACTATCATTTTCAGGAATCCTGATTCTATAAGGCACAAAAAACGGCAGTCCTTTTAAAGGCTGCCTTTTTCCTGTTATTGTTCACATTCTGGTCACAATATTGTTACATGCCGGACAAACTCTCTTCATATTTTACTCATATACTTAAATCATCAGAAAAAGATGTTGCCAACATACTTTGAGATAAGAATTTTTTTCATAATTGCCGGTATTCCTCGTAGGGGATACCGGCTCCTCCCTTTTTGGGGGGCTTTTTTTTACATCTGCTTCTTTACGATCGAATAATCATCACCATATTTAAAGTGAGGGCAGCTTTGATGGGATTCACTTAAAAAACGCATCATCTCATCCTCATCTAAATTAATCCCGCACTCATAATATTCATAGTCTTCGTTGTATTGATAATACATACAATATTCACAACTGCTTTTCTTTGCCATTATTGTTCTCCTTTATCTGTCATTTCCCCGTTTCCATTTCAGTTTGGGAATCCTTTTTAACAGTTTTATTACCGTTTCATCCAATAACCAGGCTATTACCAGAGAAATGAAAAATGTCAGTGCCGTCAGGCAGATAATTTTAGGAACGTAAAAATGTCTGATCCATGTTTTCTCTATGATTGCAGCGGAGAACTGTCCCAACACCAGATAATGGATTAAATACATACCGTAGCTGTGTCTGCTGATCAATCCGCATGCGTTTGTAAATACAGGAATTGATACCGTCCCATATCGTTCAAAAAACAAAAAGACAGCTGATGCCATGGCGATCATAGTGGGTGCCAGATCATGAATACCAGGCGTAAATCCAGGTGTAAAGAACTTCTGAATCATGGTCAGCGCAAAACCTCCAACTCCTGCTGCCAGGAAAGGAAAATAACTGGTGTTTTGATATAAACGCTTTAATGTATAGCCAAGCACAAAGTAAATCAGCCAGCCTTTAAATATCATATATTGAAAAAACTCTCCTGGTAAAAAACCAAGTGGCTGCAGATAAACAAACAGAGTCTGAATAATAAGAATCATGGCCAGAAAAATTCTCAGCTCTTGATCTGTCATAGCCTTTAGCATTCGTGCTAAAAAGGGCGCACATAAATACAACCCCAGAATTACATACATAAACCACATATGGGGAGCCATGGGCGTGGTTTCTGTCAGCCACCCAAAAAGCCATGCTTTGATATGGGTAAAGAACCCAAGCTTATCCTGCCCCAGATATACATTGTAATAGAAATAATAAATTCCGGTATAGATACCGAATGGGATCACAATAGTACCAAACCGTTTTTTATAAAATGCCAGGATATTCTCTGTACCATGATCAAGAATAAACAAACCACTGAGCATAAAATAGATTCCTACAAAGGACAAAAGCACAGGCATAAGCATTGCACTAAAAAGCTGCTGCGTATCATTGGCTGCCTGGGCAGGAATGGAATGCACCATAATAATTGCAATAACTGCAATTACCCGCAGATAATCATACTGAATTTCCCGATTTTTCCGTTCCATACGTCATCTTAAGCCTCCTTTTTTCTATTGCAAAGTATAACATAAAAAATCTGCTTTTGACAATTTTTTTATTTTTTTGAAAAAACAGTAGACAAACGGGAATACCTGTGATATTATAATGGAGCTGTCAGAGATGACAGGGAAACGGCCTATTGGTCAAGCGGTCAAGACGCCGCCCTCTCACGGCGGAAACCCGGGTTCGATTCCCGGATAGGTCATAGGTAAAAAGCTGAGTTTTCAAATTGAAAACTCAGCTTTTTTTGTTGAGATGCTAATATATTTTGCAAAAAAAGACATGGGCAGGACTTTGTTAACGTCTCGTACCCATGTCTTTTCTATTATGCAAGTGCCTTTCCAAGCTCCACACACTGGGCTGCCCCATCCTCGTCGGGTTCATTGTTACAAATCACACTGTCATGAACCAGAACTGCTCCAAGAGATTTTACGGAATCTTCCCAGTTACGCATCCACTCACCGTCTCCCCAGCCATAAGAACCGAATAAAGCAATCTTCTTTCCACTGAGTTTCGCCTCACAACTCTTAAACATGGGTTCAAATTCGCCATCCTCTAATTCTTCACTTCCCATGGAAGGACAGCCAAAGGATACGGCATCGTAATCATCCATCTGATCAGCTCCAAAATCAGAAGCGGTAAACAAAGAAGCATCTGCACCTGCAGCTTTTGCACCTTCCAGTACTTTATTTGCCATAGCTTCCGTATTACCGGTTCCGCTCCAATATACAACTGCGACTTTACTCATCTTATCCTACCTCTTTCTTTCCTTTTTATATGCTTAAGCAGCTACTGTAAGCTGCCAGACTGATCTTCCATTTCTCCAGAGCCGGGAATAAATGGTTCTGCATTTTTGATATCTGGCAAAGGTTTTCACCGCTTCACATTCATTGCAATATACTTTCCAACAGCCTAAGCACTTACAGTTCTTTCCTGAATTTTTAATAAAACCAATTACGTCTCCCAGGGGATATCCCAGAAATAATCCGATCTCATGAGGAAAGCCCCCCTCTTCTTTCAGGCGGATTTTTAATCGGTCCAGGGCATGATCCACATCCATCTCTTGGTAACCGTAATTGTTTAAAAATCTGCTTACTCCCGGCCTGTTTAGATCCTTCATTAAATGAGACTTGCGATATACATAAATCAGAGCCTTATTCCCGCGTCTGTATAATTCAATCAATGATATGCCTTTTTCTCCCAGCTGCAGGTTTAAATAATCCAGCTGGCAGCGCAGTTCTTCTTCCGAAGTAAAAGAATGATTAAACAGATTTGCGGTTTTCAAAGAAGCCAGGGTTGGGGAACAATATTCAATTAAATGCCTTTCCAGTAACATATTTATACCTCCATCATGAAATTTGTTTCCCATTTATCATTCAAAAACTGTAACAGCCTATTTTTATGGGTTGTTGTTTGGTTAGCTTTAACTAACACTATATAAATACCATATTTTTCAACGCCAGGCAATACTGTTTTTGCTTAATGGGAATTTTTCTACTATATGATAGTATCTGCAGAGAGGATTCTGTTACTGTACCAAATTCTGTCATAATTTCTTCATTTTTTTCATACTATTTTTAGATCCTGGTCAAAATTCCTTCACATTTTCCATGTATGATAATATCATAAACATGAAAGATCCCACAGAGTGGTCAGAGCGCTTTCATACATATGTTTTCTAAGTCGGCAGAGTTGCTCTGAAAAGCTTCTTTGCCGGCTCAACCTAAAAATTATAATAAATTTGTCAATATTGCATTCCTGAATCCAGGGATTTCATATATATATAACAAAGAGGAAGCTGCAGCCATTAACGGTTTGCAGCTTCCTCTTTGTTATGAAATTACTGAATGGGACGAAAATTTCACCCTTTTATAATTAGTACATACTATATATAAGAAATACGTATTTCTATTACTAAAACAAGTGGGGGCGTTATCATGGCTAATTATAAACCAATTGGTAAGACAATCGGAGCAGCTTCCGCTGCATCAGGTATTGTTCTTCCTGCAAAAATTTTAACAAATAGCTGGGTACTTCTTTTAGTCAGAGGTACTGCTGTCTTCAGCAATACAATCTTAAAAAGTGGTGCTGTCGCTATCTGGACAGCTGGAACTCCGACAACTGCGACTCCAACCTATACAACGTTTACAGACGCAAATGCAATTTACGGCATTTCAACCAAGGCCGGTGTTGGACTTACAATTAAATTCTACTCCAAGTAGTAGCACTCCAGGGGTGTCCTTAGATCTCTTTTTGGGGGACACCCTCTATAAAGGAGGCATGATATGTTATCTAAATTATGTTTTACAGGCTGCCAGTTAATCTGCTCCGGAGTTGTGACTGCTGATGTGAATCTAGCATGTGATTCGTATCTGTTTCTTACAGGGACGGTATACACCCCTACCGGAGATCCTTTGCCAAATGCTGCCGTTGAAGTGCGCATCCTTGATGACGCGGATCCTTCCCGGGTGATTAGGATTGGTGTCACGTTTTCTCTTGCAGATGGCACTTATGGGGTCTCTCTGCCCAAAATACCCGGCAGACAGTATCAGCTGCTGGCATTTTCGCCTTTATAGTCTTTGGCTTAAGGCCACCATTCTTGTGGAGACCAGCTATGAAAAGTCAATCATAAATCAGCAAAAAATTTCTTTTTCGTATCGATGGTAAAATAGGGTAACT
>SVDT01000141.1 GCA_015057775.1 Paenibacillaceae bacterium
GGCATCCCATAGCGGTGCCCAGGCGGTCGGCTTCAAAACGTAACGTGCTCCCCGTGGTTTTCTCCACTTATCCGCCAGTTGCACGTACCATGTCTAACATAATATATGATTATCGAAAAAATTGCAAGGTCTTTTTTAATTATTCCCGTTTTTATTCGTTGCGAATGGCAGCCAGAGGACTGAGTTTCATAGCTCTCAGGGAAGGGAAAAATCCGGCGGCCATACCTACAAAAACAGAAAATCCTACAGCAGCCAAAGACAGCCACAAAGGTATTCTGGATAAATCTCCTGGCATATCAGGCATAAAACGTCCTGCCAGAAACCGGTTTATAAGAAAAGAAACCCCGTAGCTGAAGGTAATACCCGTAATACCGCCAAGGAAGCCAATAAATCCTGATTCAATAAGAAACATATCTCTGATATGATTCATATCAAGCCCCAGTACCTTTAAAATTCCGATCTCCTTGGTTCTTTCATAGATGGACATCATCATCGTGTTGGCAATTCCAATGGCTGCGACAAATAAGGATACTGTTCCAATTCCTCCAAGCAAAGCCTGAACCATCTTTGCCTGTTTCTGGGATTGCTCCAGCCATTCCATATTGCTGTTTGCCTGATATCCCATATCTGTAATCGCCTTCTGTACCGCGGTTACATTAGCCATATCGTCCACCTCTACCACTGCCTGCTCATAGATAAAGTAGTTAAAGGGCTTCCCTTTTTTATTGGTAGGCTGGTTGGGAATTGGCTTTTTCTTATAGATCTGTTTTAACTGGGATTTGAGTGCATCCAAATCAACATAGACATTGTAGCTGTAATTACTCCAGTCCTCTACTCCTCCTGCTACCAGCCCTGCTGTCTTTAGCAGATATTTTTTAGGCGGCTTGACAGGAGTTTTTCCATCTCCCCCTGTCCCTCCGTTCTGAGACTGATAATAGGCATCGGTGTCAAATACCACAAATACAGGTCTGTTCATAAAATCAATATCTGGAATCTTGGTTGGGTCATCGAAATAATCCTGATTTCTGCTTTTGGGATTAGTAAATTGCCTGGGCACCATGTTTCCTACCACCATCTGAAGTTCTTTCGTCCCTTTATCGGGGAGATGCCCCTGTTTTAGTGATATATTATCCATGTATTCAGGAGTTACTCCAATAACAGTTATATTGGCCTGATATGCCCCCTGGCTCATGATTGTGTCTGTCTGTAAAAGCGGAGAGGCCGACTTAACATGATCCAGACCGGCAAACTGGGCAACCACACTATCTGTCATATAATTAGGTTCTTTTTTCCCTTCTCCCCCGTAGGATTGATTGGAATACACAGTAATCTCAGTCAGACTTCCATAAGAAGCATACTGTTCCATGGTGAGTTCATTAAAACCGATTCCCAGAGATACCATAACAACAATGGAAGCGGTACCAATTAAAACTCCAAGAACAGTTAAAAATGTTCTCATCTTTCTCCGTCTTAAATTGTTCACACTCATGGAAAGCAAATCACTAAATTTCATCGTTTATTTCCTCTATGGCAGCCAGCTTCTTCTGCTTTCTTCTTTTCCAGATAAAAAAGGCTGCACCTGCACCTGCCGCAAGCAGGACAACAACAGAAGGGATCAGGATCTTACCATACTTTGCAAACCCTGTAGGCTGTACATCTACAGGCTCCTCGCCCATATTCCCGTTATCAGCTCCTGTTTCTTCCGGCTCCGTTACCATCAATGTAACTTCTTTTTCTATGGGATCAGAAACGACTCCGTTTTCATCCTCATAGGTAATTAAAATCTTTATTTTTCCGTCATCTGCAGTTGGTGTGGTTCCGGTAATCATGGCATCCACATTACCTGTTTCACCAGGCTTAATATTTCCTATGTAGGTACTGGACTGCTGTATGGAATCTCCCACAAATGCCACCATGACATTATAGAGAAGAACCTTTCCTGTATTATTAACCGGGAACATAATATTGGTTTCTGAACCTGCTGCAATTGATTCCGGCATGATGTCGATGGTACCTGTATTTAAACGGGCCACCTGTTTTACCGGGATATTCACAGATATTTTTTCTTCCGCATTTTTAAATTCCGGGCTGTCGAATTTTTCATTAATTGTCAGTCCATAGGTTCTTTGATCCACCCATGCACCGGCACGAAGCTTCACCTTGACATCTGTGGTCTGACCCGCACCAAGGGAATTCACAACAACGGAGGAACTGCCTTCGTCCGTTGTAAACACAGCGCTATCCGTCACCTTCTCAGACTCCAGATTAAATAATATATTGCTTGCAGGAACGCTTTCTGATGCATTCTTCATGTGCAGGATAAGTTCAAATTCCTCGCCGGCAAAAACCTTCTCCGGTATGGTTTCAAATCCATCAACAACAATCCTGGCTTTGGTTCTGTCATTGATATTAAACTCTTTGGTTGCTTCTTCCTTCTCTTTGTTTTGTACCTTTACAAAAAACGTCTCTTCGGATTTCTGAATGTCTCCATCACTGCTGTCCCGGTATTCGATGTTAAATGTAATGGGATAATAACCGCTGTACACATCCTTTCGGATCATCATGCTGTAAGGAATGGAAATCGTCTCCCCGCCTCCGATCCGGTCGAAATGTTTGGTATAATTTCCATCGTTAATATCAAAAGGGAACTTTGTGCTGTCCTGGTTTACTCCCATTCGGACATTGACGTCAAAGGCAGTTAAATTAGAAGAATTGCGGACATTCATGCTATAATTCATCACTTCCGGGTAAGTTCCGAAAGGAGTGTTCTGACCCTCACCAAGTTCGAAACTGATGGTTCCTTCATTGGCTCCTGATGAGGTTGTTGCGGACGATTTTGTAATCCAGATATTTACCTTTTCAAATGAGGCATGGGCACCTTCATCCTTTTTCTTTGCATCTGTAACAACTTCCAGCGGCACCAGATAATACCCTTCGGATACATCTCTCCGGATTCTTGCAGTGAGGCTGAAGGTTTTAGAGCTTCCGCTCTTTATATCGCCCAGTTTTTTATTGTCAAATGTATTGGAAGAGATTTCGAAAGGAAAAACAGATCCGGAGTATGATGTAGTTTCTTCTGCATCTTCGGTTGCTCTGTACTCCTGTTCCGGTATATCTCTGTCAAATCTGACAGCCACATCCTTTAAATCATTACCTGTATTATTGGTAAAAACCATATTAATGGTAATATTCTCCCCAGTCTTTCCAGATGGAGTTTTTTTCACATCAATATATGTGTTTTTACTTAAATCATATTGTGCAAACGCTGTTGCCGGTATGGCAGTAACCGCCATAATTACAGCCAGCAGCCCTACAATCTTTTTCTTAACTCTGTACATCTTCTATATCCCCCTTAGTATCCTCGTGGTGCTGTTCTTCAATTTTAAATATCTTTCCATCTACTATGTGGAACTGTCTGTCTGCAAACCTAGCAATATAATTGTCGTGGGTTACCATGACAAGAGTCTGGTTCTGCTCTTTTACAATCTTCTGCATCAATGAAAGAACCTCTTTTGTGGTTTTGGAATCCAGATTTCCGGTTGGTTCATCGGCAAAAATAATCTTGGGATCAACGGCAAGTGCTCTTGCAATTCCCACCCGCTGCTGCTGACCTCCTGACATCTCGTTGGCCATATGGTTCATCTGTTTTTCCAAACCTACCAGTTTTATGTATTTTTTTGCTTTTTCATTCCGGATCTTTCTTGGTACACCACGAAATGACAGGGGAAGTGCAACATTTTCTACTGCATTCAATGTCTTAATCAAATTATAGGACTGGAAAATAAAACCCACATGCTTTCTTCTAAATGCAACCAGCTGATTCTCCGATAGTTTTTCGATGTGATTGTCTGCAATGACAATCTCCCCTTTTGACGGTTTTTCCAACCCCGCCATCATGTTTAAAAGTGTGGATTTTCCCGAGCCGGACGGGCCCACTATGGCACAAAATTCGCCTTTATATATCGTAAAGTCTACTCCGTTCAGTGCATAGACTTTGGTATCTCCCACCTTATACACCTTATAAAGATCCTTAACCTGAATCATGGGTGTTTTGTTTTCCACCACTGCAGCTTCCTCCTTGAAATATTCACGCAATCACATTATACAACAGGATTGGCAAATTCGATATTCTTTATTTTCTTAATCTTCCTTACATATTCCTTACACGTCCAGAAGTCTTTTAAAAACCCGTAAAAAATATTTAAAAAAAGAGTGGAAATATTTTAAACTATGCTTTATAATGGGATAGAATTTTAAACCATAACTCAGTGGATAAAGGAGATTCTTATGAGACATTTACTTAACCCGTTAGATTTCAGTCTGGAAGAAACCGGACAACTGCTTGATCTGGCAAAAGATATTGAAGATAATCTTCCGGAATATTCTCATGTATGCAATGGAAAAAAACTAGCGACACTTTTTTATGAGCCAAGTACAAGAACCCGTTTGAGTTTCGAGGCTGCCATGCTTAATTTAGGAGGCAGCGTACTTGGCTTTTCCTCTGCCGATTCAAGTTCTGCTTCTAAAGGAGAAAGCGTCGCTGATACCATTCGGGTCATCTCCTGTTACGCAGATATCTGTGCAATGAGACACCCCAAGGAAGGCGCACCATTAGTTGCTGCAAACTACTCCGGTATTCCAGTCATTAACGCAGGAGACGGCGGACACCAGCATCCAACACAGACACTTACCGATTTACTCTCTATCCGTTCCTTAAAAGGCCGTCTGAACGATTTAACTATTGGTCTTTGCGGTGATTTAAAATTTGGCCGTACTGTTCATTCTCTTATCAATGCTCTTGTAAGATACGAAAACATCAAATTCATCTTAATTTCCCCCCCTGAACTGAGGGTACCTGAATACATCCGGGAAGATGTCCTAAGGGCCAACAACATTGAATTTATTGAAATGGACAGTCTTGACGATGCCATGCCGGATCTTGATATCCTGTATATGACACGTGTACAGAAAGAACGTTTCTTCAACGAAGAAGACTACATCCGTTTAAAGGACTGCTACATTCTGGATAAGAAGAAAATGAAGCTGGCAAAGGAAGATATGTATGTTCTTCACCCCCTTCCCAGAGTCAACGAGATCTCTGTAGAAGTTGATGATGATAAACGGGCTGCCTACTTTAAGCAGGCACAGTATGGTGTTTATGTACGTATGGCTCTTATCATGACATTACTGGAGGTAAATAAACCATGTTAAATATCGGCGGATTAAAAGAAGGTATCGTATTAGACCATATTGAGGCAGGAAAGAGTCTGGAAATCTACTATAATCTTGGACTGGACAAGTTAGACTGCCAGGTAGCTATTATTAAAAATGCAAAAAGCAATAAAATGGGAAAGAAAGATATTATAAAAATAGAAGGCGGTATGGATCATATTAACCTGGAGATCCTGGGATATATTGATCACAACATCACAGTAAACATTATCCGGGATAACGAAATTGTAGAAAAGAAGGCTCTCAGCCTTCCAAAAAAGATCACCAATATCATACAGTGCAAAAATCCACGTTGCATCACTTCCATCGAGCAGGGGCTTCCCCATGTTTTTTATCTCTCAGATGCCGAAAAGGAAACATACCGTTGCATGTATTGTGAAGAAAAATATAGCAGATAACAGAAAAGAGGGTAACGCCAAAATCACTGAACATGTGATAAAGCGTTACCCTCTATTTAATTGTCTAAATATTAAATGCTTTGAGTAAGACGATAAGCCGGGTTATGTCATTGAATGGCCATCTATCTAGGCCTGCCGTCGCCAGCAGGCTCAAGCGACCTACCCGGAAGCAGACGGGCCGCCTTATGCTTCCTGTTCGGTCTTGCTTCGAATGGGGTTTACATGGACCCCTCCTGTTACCAGGAGAGCGGTGGTCTCTTACACCACCTTTCCACCCTTACCGCAGATGCGGCGGTTTATTTCTGTTGCACTTTCCCGGGAGTCACCTCCGCCAGACGTTATCTGGCATTCTGCCCTGTGAAGCCCGGACTTTCCTCACCTGCAGCCTTTCGGCTTTGCAGCTGCGACCATTTGTCTTACTCAAAACCATATAAGTTTATCATAGTTCCAGTCATTTGTAAAGCTGCCTTTTTAGATATTTCACTTACACCTTAAAACAGCTTCCTCCAATAAATTCCCGTACAATGGAATTACGCGGAATATCTTCACTATTTACTCCCAGAAAATAATCCAGGAACTTTAAAAGCCGTTTCGCTTCCATGTATTCAGGGGATTCTCTTGGTATTCCAAACAGAAGCGGTTCTGCATACTGCTTTAAAACGGATAATTCATATACTGTTGCAGAATTAAACATCATATCTGCGGATTCCTGGAATGGGAAAATAAAGGCTTCCTCGCCCTCTCTCACAGTGGGCCACATACGTATGGTATCCTGGGCTGATGCACCTCTTGTTCTGGCATCCCGCACCATGCGCCTGATCAGGCGGCAGTCAGTGGTTGGTATCCGGTTGTGCTCATCAATATTTAACTGGGTCAGAGCACTGACATAAACACGGAATTTACTTTCTTTTGGAAGTGAATAGGATAACTTATCATTCAGACAGTGAATCCCTTCGATTACCAGAATATCGTCTTTGCCCAGCTTTAAGTAATCTCCCCGATATTCCCGTTCCCCTGTTTTAAACTGGTATCTTGGCATCTCTACCGTTTCGCCAGCTAATAGAGCCGTCATATCCTTATTAAACTGATCGATGTCCAGACATTCCAGCACTTCATAATTATAGCTTCCGTCAGGATTTTTCGGACTGTTAACCCTGTTTACAAAATAATCATCCACTGCTATGGGGTGAGGAATCATCCCCTGGGCTTTTAACTGTATTGATAATCTGTGAGAAAATGTAGTTTTTCCAGAGGAAGACGGACCTGCTATCATAACAAATTTTTTGCTTCTGTCAGAACCAATCCGTGCTGCAATTTCAGCTATCTTTTTCTCCTGAAGCGCTTCCTGAATCAGGAGAAGCTCATTGATATCACCTGCAGCTATGACTTCATTTAATGCTCCGACATGGGAAACATTTAAACGTTCTCCCCATTTAACACTTTCCTTTAACACGGTGAAAAGCTTCTGTTTTTTTTCTGCCTCAAAAACAGGTACTTCCTGTGGATTTTCCTTTTGAGGGAGCATGAGCATAAATCCTTCATCATAAGGAATAATATCAAAATATTTAATATATCCTGTATTCTGTACCATATAGCCGTAAAAATAATCTTCAAATCCTCCGATGCTGTATAAATTCACGCGGGATACTCTGCGGTAGCGGAAAAGCCGTTCTTTGTCATACATACGGTGCTTATGAAACAATTCAATGGCATCATCTGTATTAACGCTTCGCTTCATAATGGGAATCTTCTGGTCCACGTATTCCCTCATGCGTGCCAGTACCCGGTTTAACAGTTCTTCCGTCAGTTCTATAGTTCCATGGGGCTGAATGTAATAGCCCTTTCCCAGTGAAAAATCAACTGTCACTTTTTCAATGTTCTCGGAGCCAGCAACATCATAAAATGCTTTCATCATGAGGAAAATCGCACTACGGTGATAAGTCTGAATTCCCGGCTGATCTTTTCCGGTATAAAATTGGAGTGTACAGTCAAACTGAACGGTCTTATGAAGCTCTCTTAATTTACCGTTGATCCCAACCAGCAAAATCTCATTTTCATACTGGGTTTGATATTCCTTTGCTATATCCTGATAAGTCGTTCCAATTGGATATTGTTTCTTGGTTCCATCTATTGTTACAATCGCCATTCTTTTCCTCCTTATAAAAATGTCTCAGGAAATCTTACATGTGCCTTGTCAATCTCCAGTTCTTCCCCTGCATTCGCCTTTAGAAAATCTTCCATAAATTTAAGAAACAGATATTCCAGTCCATAATGGCCTGCATCAATTACTGCCATATGATTTGCTGCTGCGTCAGTTCCGCTGTGATGACCGATATCACCGGTAATCAGTACTTCTACTCCTGCTTTTAACGCAGGTTTTATCATGCTGGAACCAGCGCCGGGGCTGATTCCCACAAAGGTTACCGGCTCTTTTATATCCTGTTCTCCATATATGGTAACGAATGGAAGTTGGAACCGCTCTTTTATCAGACCAGCCAGTTCTCTCACTGTCATGGGATGTTCTAAATAACCGGTCTTTCCAATCCCATATGGAAGTTCTTTGATCCCTTCCGGTGTTTCAAACGGAATAATTCCTTCTTGTTCCAATACCTGGGTTTTTTCTAATCCTAACATTCCCGCAGCGGCATCCGCCATACATCCGGGTGCTGAATCAAAGTTGGTATGCATGGCATAACAGCAGATATCATGCTTCATCAGCTTTATCAGTCTTTCACCGATAAAATCACTGTCAGTAATTCTGCTTACAGGCTTAAAAATCAGGGGATGATGGGTCAAAAGAAGATCGGCTCCAAACTGCACTGCCTCTTCTATTGCTCTCTCATCCCCGTCCAGCGCGATAAATACTTTTTTTATCTCTTTTTTACTCCGTCCCACAAGAAGTCCTACATTATCCCAGTCACAGGCACATTTAACAGGCGCCAGCTGTTCCAGTATTTCAATCAGTTTGCTGCATTGCATCTTGTGCCTCCTTATTCCACTTCAGTTCCAGTTCCAGCTCTTCGATTCTGCTCTCTGCGTTTTTTGTTCCGCTTGACTGAAGTCCTTTTAGAATTTCACCAATCTGTATCTGTTCTTTCTGTAAAAAATCCTTTAAAATCGGATTTTTCGAATCTAACAGCTCTTTTCCGTACCGGTATCCCAGTTCCGGATCTCTATCTTCCGATACCATAGAATCTCTGGTAACACCCATGACAGAATAATATTTTCCGTCCTCTTTTATCATAGTCTCTCTTCCAATAGAAAATTCATGTTCTGCGAGAAACTTACGAACTTTATAAAGCTCCGAATGAGGTGACAGGACCCAGTATGAGATACTGTCCCATAAATGCCGTCCCTCCTCCAATATATGTATGATCAGCTCTCCGCCCATGCCAGCAATGACAACGCAGTCAGCCTGATTTTTCTCTAACTTTAAAAGCCCGTCGCTTAAACGGACTTCAACCAGATCGGTGAGACCTGCCTCTTTTATGTGAGTCTGGGCCCTCAAAAGAGGCCCTTCTCTCACATCCATAGCAATTGCAGATTTTGCAATCCCTTCCTGTACTAAATGAATCGGGATATAACCATGATCGGTACCGATGTCAGCCACACGGCTGCCATCAGGTACAAAGGAAGCGATCATTCCCAAACGTTTTGATAATTTCATAGTAAACTCCGTCTTATTTCTTAATCATCCAGATAATCTTTCAGCTTTTTGCTTCTGCTGGGATGGCGCAGTTTTCGCAAAGCTTTCGCTTCTATCTGTCTGATCCGTTCTCTTGTAACATTAAACTCTTTTCCAACCTCTTCCAAGGTTCTGGGACGCCCGTCATTTAAACCAAACCGAAGTTTTAACACCTTTTGTTCCCGCTCTGTCAGGGTGTCAAGAACTTCCATCAGCTGTTCATGAAGCATGGTAAATGTTGCCGCATCTGCAGGAACCGCCACCTGATCGTCCTGGATAAAATCACCTAAATGACTGTCTTCTTCCTCGCCGATGGGTGTCTCTAAAGAAACCGGCTCCTGGGAAACTTTCATAATTTCCCGTACCCGTTCCACCTGCATATCTGCCCTTGCCGCAATCTCTTCCGGAACAGGTTCTCTCCCCAATTCCTGTAAAAGCTGTCTGGATACACGTACCAGACGGTTAATGGTCTCCACCATATGAACAGGGATCCGGATTGTACGAGCCTGATCTGCTATGGCCCGGGTAATTGCCTGCCTGATCCACCAGGTTGCATAGGTGCTGAACTTATAGCCTTTCCGGTAATCAAACTTTTCTACCGCTTTAATCAGACCTAAGTTTCCTTCCTGTATCAGATCTAAAAACTGCATCCCCCGCCCCACATAGCGCTTAGCGATACTGACAACCAGCCGGAGGTTGGCTTCTGTTAATCTTTGCTTCGATTCTTCATCCCCAAGCTCAATCTTTTTTGCTAGTTCAATCTCATCTTCACTGGAAAGAAGGGGAACTTTACCGATCTCTTTTAAATACATGCGGACCGGATCTTCTACGCTGACACCTTCCGGAACAGATAAATCGATGCTTTCCATATCGATTTCTTCCTCTTCCTCGATGTCTTCTTCCAAAAACAGATCTTCGTCTAAATCCAGTTCTTCTCCGCCCATGGAAAGCACATCTACTTTGCTGCTCTCCAGGAAATCATAGATCTGATCCAGACGGTCTGAATCCAGACTCTCTCCAATAAAGAAATCAAGTACTTCCTGATTTTCCAGGACATTTCTCTTTTTTCTCGCCAATAAGAGAAGCTGGTTTAACTTCTCCTCAAACGCCGCTGTTGACTCTTCCTGCCTGCTGCCAAAAACCTGTTCCTCTTCTGTCTTTCCTGAACCCACCATCTTATCTGCTGTCTTCTTAACATTCTCGTCCATGTTTTTCCATCCTTCCACAGCCTGCCTATAGTGTACACCCTAATCCAGCGAAATATTCAAATCCCTCAGCGCAGCCTGTTCCTTTATAATTCTTTGCAGTTCTTCTATCCCTGCTGCATGACGGCTGGCATGATCCAGACTGTTTTTTTTCACTTTCATTATTGTTTCCGAAAACGCTTTTTTCTGTTCTTCATTATCAAGAGACTCTTTTAAGCTCGCATGGAAAAGACCTGCGACAGTCCGGTATTGATCATCATCATCGATGAAATGATTCAAAATCTCGGCCGGATTCAGTGTTCCGGCAGCGTGTCCGTCAAAAACCATCTGTGCCACCTTATGATACAGTTCTTCTATAAAATCATCAGGAGTAACGACCCCTTTAATCTTATCAAATAGTACAGGATTTTCAATCAGCCAGGTAAGCAGCAGTCTTTGAGACTGCATAACCCCATCTTCTTTTTCTTTTTTCCGCTGATTCTTCCCGTTCTCTTCCTCTTCTCCCCTTACCGAGGACCGGGCAGGTCCAAACGTTGCTCCCAGCCGGTTAACCAGACGTTTTAAATCCTGGTAATTAATGAAAAATTCT
>SVDT01000142.1 GCA_015057775.1 Paenibacillaceae bacterium
ACAGCTTATTATTAGAATTTTCAGGGTTTTACATACTGTTCAATCTTCTGTTTTCAAAGTGCTTTTTGTTGTTATCTGTCTCAACAGCAACCCGTTTAGTATATCATGTCGTTTCTGTCTTGTCAACAACTTTTTTATTTTCTTTTTTTATTTCTTTCGCTGTTTTTCGACAGCTGGTATATAATACCATGATTTCTTTTATCTGTCAACCATGTTTTTCATTTTCTTCAAAACTTTTCTCATCGTTCATCGATGTGTTTTAGAAGAAGTTTGCCGCCGTTTTCAGCGGCGAGGTATATCATATCAAAGCTTTCGACAAAAGTCAACATATTTTTCGAAATATTTTAATAATTTTGAAAAACATGTTTTTCATGACATTCGCGACAAAAAAGGAGCTCATCTCCAGTTACAGATGAGCTCCTTTTTTACCAACTATAAGATCAGGCATTTTTGCCGCAGCATTTCTTGTATTTCTTCCCGCTATTGCAGGGACAGGCATCATTTGGATAGATCTTCTGAATATTCTTCCTTTGAGCGCTCACTTCATTATAACCTTTCATTACCATCTCATAAGGTTTATGCCCCCTGTTTAGCACCATCCGGGTATTGTTCCAGATTTCAGTCACAATTACAGCAAGCTTCTCCATATGTTCGGATGAACCCATGAGTATTCCTGCTGCCTCTAAATCGTTAACAACTTCCTGAAGTTGTCCGCCCATACTGATCTCAGCCTGAACCTGGCGGAGTATCAGAGGTATCATGTCATCCGGAACACTTAATTCAGAGATCAGGAATTCACTCAGCCTGCTTAATTCGCCACCCATTAAAAATCCGGAATTATCCGCCATAAAGCGAATTTCCAGCTGAGTAGGAATATAATAAGGAACTTTCCTCTGGGTACGCAAAAGATCGGTATAACTTTTTTGCTCTGCCAGGGCTGCATCTACAAAATTTCCATCGATATAAGTTACCATTAAGCGATATGGTCTTAAAGATTCGTATGCGTTTAAAAGTTCCTCCACGGTCAGCTTCTTTTCTTCATATTTATTAAATGTTTCCAGAAGGACAGATGGCGGAGTTATGGCATACAGGGAATTGGCAGCACAGATATAGTCTCCGATTCTGCTTATGCGGGTACGCTCTTCCTGGAACTTGACAGTATTCAGTGCTTCGTATGCTTTTACAACTTCCTCTGCGACCAGAAAACTGCGGTCTGCTCCCGAAGTTATATATCCTCCTGCATAAAGATATTCCAAATTTTGTTCTTCCAATAAGCCCAGCTTTGTACAGCCGGGTATTAGCTTCTCAAATGCATTCATTTCACAATCGCGAACACAAAGAAAATAAGGCTTCATTATTTTTTCATTTAATATGTAAGAAATGGTCTTGTGAACCAATTCTTCCTTGTTTAACTTACTGGTTCCAGTCATATGATGTCTTTTTGCTATTTCCAGTATACTGTTTTTATCGTAGCAGTCAAAGATATCAGAAATGATGATTGGCTCAGATCCGTCTGCCATCTGCTCCAGACGCAAGTTCACTGCCGCCATATCGTATTCCATTTCATTATCAGATAAACCTTCACCTTTATATTTAATGACTCTGGCTGATGTCTCCTGACACTCATCTAAATAGTCTTCAGTCTGAATTGTAAATTCCAAGTTACTGGTGCCATAAGACACATATGTAAATTTGGAATCCTTTCCTATCTGATCGTTAATGGCTTGGGCTGTTGGAAGATACTGATAGTTTCCCGTCTGTTCTATATTATCTGAGGCTACCCGTATTTTCTCTGAACGAACTTCAAATTGATACGGTATTTGGCCAGACAAGCAAAATGACGCCTGAATCGTATTGTGAAGTGTTTCAAACGTTACTCCTTGCGGTACCAGAATCCTTCTCCAGATCGGCGGCTTGCTTCCTTTGATCGTGATTTTCAGTTGATATGCTCCCATGAAAACGTCCTCCATTCTCGTATCCTCTGTATCCGTTCTTAAAAATTACGGAACCATCTTTTGTTATATCCATAATAAAATGCACGTAACAATTTACCACATTTGCTCCCATTCTGTCCAGTCCATCCAGTCATTTTTATAAAGAATAAAGGGATTTTTCCGTAATTTGGCGGATTTTTTCGTTTTTACCGGTCAGGAAAGAAAAGATTATGAATCTAAACTACTTTTATGCAGATACTGATTTTAGAAGAATTATACACCAGTTTCCGTGTTTTACACAAGCTTTACAGACTCTATACCAAAATATGATTTCAGAAAAAAGAACCGACTGCTATACTCCAACATGTAAGCGAAAGCAATTTAAAATGAAAAGAGGAGATAGTGATTATGAAAAAAAATTTAATTAAAATACTTGCAGCAGCTGGTATGGCTGTATTAACAATGGGAGCATTAGCCGGATGCGGAAATAGCACGACCGAGACAACAGCAGCTGGAACAAAAGCAGCTGAAACAACTGCAGGTACAACCCAGACAACTACTACTACTGCTGCCGCTGCAACAACAACAGCAAAGGCCACTGCAGATTTAAAGGGTTCCATCAGCATGGTTGGTTCTACCTCAATGGAGAAGCTTGCAACTGCTTTAAGTGAAGTATTTATGGAAAAATATCCTGGTGTTACTGTACAGGCTGAGTTTGTTGGTTCTGGAGCAGGAATTGAAGCGGTTACCAACGGTGCTGCTGATATCGGAAATGCTTCCCGTAATTTAAAAGATGAAGAAAAATCTAAAGGAATTGTTGAAAATATAGTAGCAATTGATGGTATTGCAGTAGTAACCGATCCTTCTAACAAAGTTGAAAATCTGACAAAGGATCAGCTGATTGCCATTTATAATGGAACTACCACCAGCTGGAAAGATTTAGGCGGAGCTGATCAGCCTATTGTAGTCATTGGACGTGAATCTGGTTCTGGTACAAGAAGTGCATTTGAAGAGTTATTAAAGCTGGAAGACAAATGTAAATACAGCAACGAACTTGACAGTACTGGTGCAGTAATGGCAAAGGTAGCATCTACTCCAGGCTCCATTGGCTACGTTTCTCTTGATGTACTTGACAAAACTGTAAAAACATTAAAGCTGGAGAATACAGATCCTACACCAGAGAACATTAAGGCAGGTTCCTACTTCTTAAGCCGTCCGTTTGTTATGGCAACCAAAGGCGATATCTCCAAGCAGAACGACAATGTGAAAGCATTATTTGATTATATCCATTCTGATGAAGGAAAAGAATTAGTAAAATCTGTTGGTTTAATCCCAGCTAACTAATCGGAACAGGAAGCACTACATGGGGACGCAGCTGAATGCTTAAGCTACGTCCCCATCTCACGAAAGGAGCCATTATATGCAACCAAAGTCTTATTCCATATTTGGCGGTCACGGAAGTAAATCTGGTATTGAACATGCTGCAGAAGTGATATTTACCATCTGCGGCTTCTTTGCTGTTCTGGCTGTGGCGTCAATTAGTATTTATATGTTAACAAGCGGCACCCCTGCTTTGTTTAAAGTGGGAATTCTGGATATTTTATTTGGTTCTGTCTGGAAACCAGATGCGGCCGTACCCAGCTTTGGCATTCTATATGTTATTTTAACTTCAATTGTTGGTACTGCTCTTGCTATCTTAATCGGCGTTCCCATCGGTGTTATGACATCGGTGTTTCTGGCAGAGGTAGCCCCTCAGAAACTGGCTGATATCGTCCGTCCTGCAGTTGAACTTTTAGCTGGAATTCCATCTGTTATTTATGGTCTTTTAGGAATTCTCATATTGAATCCGATTATGTACGATCTGGAACTGAAGATTTTTAAAGGCTCATCCACCCATCAGTTTACAGGTGGAGCTAATTTAATCTCAGCGGTACTGGTTCTCGCCCTTATGATTCTTCCAACTGTAATCAATATCAGCGAAACTGCCCTCCGCTCTGTCCCACAGCATTTTAGAAGTGCATCCCTGGCATTGGGTGCAACAAAGATTCAGACCATTTTCCATGTGGTGATTCCTGCTGCAAAATCGGGCATCGTAACTGCCATAGTTCTGGGAACCGGCAGAGCGATCGGTGAAGCCATGGCAATTAGTCTGGTATCAGGAAGCTCTGTAAACTTTCCGCTGCCCTTCCATTCCGTCCGCTTCCTGACTACAGCCATTGTATCAGAAATGTCCTATGCCTCCGGTCTTCATAAGCAGGTTCTGTTTACCATTGGGCTTGTCCTGTTTGTCTTCATTATGATGATAAACGTAATTCTCAATGGCCTTTTAAAGAAAGGAGCGGATAAAAATGACAAATGATCTCACAATACCTGTTCATAGGGATTCCATTATTGTAAATAGTATTTATAATGGTAAGAAAAGAGTTTCAGACTCCCTTCTGACAATACTTATTTATTTATGCGCCCTGATATCAATTTTTATCCTTATCGGCATTATGGGATATGTGTTTGTAAGAGGTGTTCCCAGGATAAATGTTGCATTTTTAACTACAGTACCAAGCACCATTAAAGGAACCTTTGGTATTCTGGGTAATATAGTCAATACATTGTACGTGGTAGCAATCACGCTGGTTATCGCCACTCCTCTTGGTGTTGGCTCGGCCATTTATTTAAACGAATACGCAAAAGGCGGTAAAGTAGTTCGTATTATCGAGTTTACCACAGAAACATTATCCGGTATCCCTTCTATTATATTTGGACTTTTTGGGTATGTATTCTTTGGTACTACGTTAGGACTTGGTTATTCCATACTGACCGGTGCCCTGACCTTATCCATTATGGTTCTTCCGCTTATTACACGAACCACACAGGAAGCTTTAAAAACAGTTCCAGAAAGTTACCGCTCCGGCGCATTGGGAATTGGAGCAACGAAATGGTATATGATCCGCACTATTTTGCTTCCCAGCGCAATGCCTGGTATTGTAACGGGAATTATTCTGGCAATCGGACGAATTGTGGGTGAATCAGCAGCTTTGCTTTTTACAGCGGGCAGCGGTTATATTCTTCCTAGAAGTTTCCTTGGTAAGATATTTGAATCCGGCGGAACACTGACCATTCAGCTTTATCTTTGCATGCAGAAAGCAAAATATGACGAGGCCTTTGGAATTGCTGTGGTATTGCTTGCTATCGTACTTGCAATAAACGGTCTTGCCAAATATCTGTCCCATAAATTCAACACGGAGGCGAAAGAATCGTGAATACAAATACAATTAAAATATCAACCAACCAATTAAATTTATACTATGGCACGAATCACGCTTTAAAAGACGTGAATATGGAACTTTATACAAATAAAATAACCGCTTTTATCGGACCATCTGGTTGTGGCAAATCTACTTACTTAAAAACCTTAAACCGCATGAATGATTTGGTCCCAGGTGTTAAAATTGAAGGCGAAGTACTCTTAGACGGAGAAAACATCTACGACTCAAGAGTTGACACTACACTGCTGCGCAAAAAAATCGGTATGGTATTCCAACAGCCCAATCCTTTTCCCATGAGTATCTACGATAATGTGGCTTATGGTCCCAGAATTCATGGCATCAAGAATAAATCTGAGCTTGATGAGATTGTGGAAAAAAGCCTGAAAGGTGCTGCACTATGGGAGGAAGTATCCGGTCGTTTAAAAAAATCCGCACTTGGTCTTTCCGGCGGCCAGCAGCAACGTCTCTGCATCGCCAGAGCCTTAGCTGTGGAACCTGAAGTTCTTTTAATGGATGAACCCACTTCAGCCCTTGATCCTATTTCCACGTTGAAAATTGAGGATTTAATGGATGAGTTAAAGGAAAAATATACAGTTGCAATTGTAACTCATAACATGCAGCAGGCAACCCGTATTGCTGATCACACCGCTTTCTTTCTGGTAGGTGAAGTTGTGGAATATGCTCCGACTACCGAGCTGTTTACTGCTCCCAAAGATTCCAGGACAGAGGATTATATCACTGGCCGTTTTGGCTGATTTATGATTAAACGAATAAAGGAGAAATAACTATGACAACAAGAGTGAATTATGAGCATGAATTAAATCTTTTAAATGATGACATTAAGGAAATGGGACGTCTGGTGGAAAATTCCATCGAACAGTGTTTTATCGCCTTTGAAGATCAGGACTTTGAAAAAGCGGAGGATATTATAAAGGGTGACCGTACCATTAATGATCTGGAACGTTCCATAGAAGCACGCTGCCTCTCTCTTATTCTTCGTCAACAGCCGGTGGCCGGAGATTTAAGAGTGGTTTCCAGTGCATTAAAGGTGGTTACGGACTTAGAGCGAATCGGGGATCATGCATCTGATATCGCTGAACTGATCCTTCGCATTAAAGGGGAGCATGTCTATCATGTAGTTCGCCATATCCCTTCCATGGCAACTGCTGCCAGAGAGATGGTAAGATGTTCCATTGAGGCATTTATTAAACAGGATTTAAGTACTGCTAAAGAAATTGAGAAGCAGGATGATGTGGTGGATGAACTGTTTGGTAAGGTAAAGGTTGATGTGGTAGACTTATTAAAACAGTCCACTGAGCATATTGACCAGTGTATTGATTTGCTGATGATTGCCAAATACCTGGAGCGAATCGGTGATCATGCTGTAAATGTATGCGAATGGACAGAATTTGCAAAAACAGGCGCTTTGAAGAATGTACGGATCTTATAAAGCATTATACAATAACAAAAATGCCGCAAAACAGCTGCAGTATGACTGTTGAGCGGCATTTTTCTGTATCGTTTGACAAATTCCCATTCAGATGATGGTATTTTCATTTCTGTTCAGCTCTTCTTTAAAAGCCAGCGTTTTATTTACAACTGCCATCAGTGTTTTAAACTGCCCTGGTGTAAGCTGCTGTTCCTTATCGCTTAATGCTTCCGCCGGGGAAGGGTGTACTTCTATTTCAAGACCATCACAGCCAGCCATAACCCCGCTTAAAGACATGGGTAAAATCAAATCCGCTCTGCCGGTAGCATGGGATGGATCTACCACTACAGGCAGGTGGCTCAGACCTTTTACAACGGCGACTGCACTTAAATCAAGAGTGTTTCTGGTATAGGTCTCAAACGTCCGGATTCCCCTCTCACATAAAATCACATCTGGGTTTCCAGCATTCATAATATACTCAGCGCTGTTTAGCCATTCTTCTATTGTGGCATTCATTCCCCGTTTTAGCAGGACCGGTTTCTTTATCTTACCTACTTCAACCAGCAATGAATAATTCTGCATATTTCTTGTGCCGATCTGAAGAACATCCGCATATTCGCCAATCAGATAGACATCTCTTGTGTCTGTGACTTCAGTAATAATAGGAAGGCCTGTTTCAAGTCCTGCCTTGCTTAAATACTGCAGACCAATCCGGCCAAGTCCCTGAAAGGAATATGGAGATGTTCTGGGTTTATAGGTTCCGCCCCGAAGCATGTTGGCCCCTGCTTCTTTTACAGATCTGGCAGCTTTCATAATCTGTTCCTCCGATTCCACGCTGCAGGGTCCTGCGATGACAAGAAAATCTCTTCCAACGGTAATATTACCTATCTTTATTTCGGTCTTTGGAGTAATTATGTCATGATTCTTTGCCATTACCAGCTTTAGATCTTTCATTTTCCATCACTTTTCTTTCAACTAACTGGGCCAGCTGACCAACGATCTTAAACGAAGGATCAGCGATTTCAGCATCTGTAAACTCAATATCATACGCTTCTTCCAGACTTACAAGAAACTGTATCATACCAATTGAGTCTATATAACCACTTTCCAGGTAGTTAAATGACTCAATGTCGGTTTCTTTATCCAGTGTATATTTTCTTTGAAGTTCCTTTAAAATAAAATCTCTTGCTGTCATTTTTATACCCTCCCCCTATTTTTATTTTATTTGAACACACCATGTTTCGTTACATATTCCGGCAGATTGTACTTTTCCAGTTTTCCCAAAGAGTTTTTAGGTAATTGATCCAGAAAAACAATCATGTGGGGCTGCTGATAATCTGCCAGATTTTTTGCACAATGAATCTGAATTTTCCGTTTGCTCAACCGGGTATCCGGTTTTGGCACAATCGCCAGTGCCACTACCTCTCCAAGTCTGTTATCCGGATAAGCAAATGCCGCACATTCCTTTACTTCAGGAAGCTTTTTCATGCATTCCTCAATATCCTGGGGATATACATTAATGCCTCCAGTAATAATCAATTCTTTCTTTCGTCCTGCAAAATATAAATATCCCGCTTCATCCAGATATCCCAGATCACCGGTTTTAAAATAACGATCCTGCAGTGCATCCTGAAAGATTTTCGGCTGATTATAATAACCATTACACATTAATGTTGTTTTGCAGGTAATTTCTCCGATTTCTCCTGGGTTTGCAATACTGTGATCCTCTTTTATAATTTTTACCTTCGCTTCCGGCAGCGGTCTGCCAACGGAATGTTTTTTCCCCATTGTTTCTCTGAAATTAATGCTGGTAACGGTTGAAGTCTCTGAGGTGCCATACATTTCATGAAAATCACAATTCAGTTTATCGATTAATTCATTTTTAATATGGTTTTCTAAAAGAGAGGAAGAAGATACCACACATCTGAGGGAATCAATCTCAGGTACAAAGGGACTGGTCAGCAGCTCTGCAATCTGACCCAGCTGGGCTGATACTGCAATGGTGAATGTAACTTTCTGATCTTTTACACAATTTAACCATAAAGCAGGAGTGAACCTGGGCAATAAGATGCTTGTTGCGCCGATAAGAAGGGGCATTAAAACCAACCGTTCTGCCAGAGAATGATAGAGTGGTGTTGCAGCCAGTATGCGGTCCTCTTTTGTCAGATTGTATAACCTGATGTGTGCCATTGCTCTTTCTAATTTATTATTCTGTGTTAAATCAATGGGTTTTGGCTCACCGGTGGAGCCAGAGGTCATGGTTATAATCAGAGTTTCCTCTCCCGTCACCTGTTTCTCCACTGGTCTTTTATCTGACATCCTTGATATGGAGTCAAATGACAAGGTGTTTTTCCATGAGCCATCCAGACAGATCTGTGCTCCTTTTAGATTTAAGTCAATTCCCTCTTCTGTTTGTTCCATGAAATTTTTTCTTGCAATTAAATGTTTCACATCTGCTGCTGCGAACAAAGACTTTATTGCTTCTGGCGGCAGGGTTGGATTAATAGGTACCAGCGCTACTCCAAGATTGGCTGCTGCAAGAATCAAAGCCGCTGATTCGATACTGTTATTCATAGGAAACCCTATGTGATCGTTGTAAATGACTCCGGCTTTTATTAAAAAATTGGAATACCTGCATACCAATGCTGCCAATTTCTCATAGGTAATCGTTTTGTTATCACACCAGATTGCCATTTTCTGTGGATATTCAAAGGCCATGTCAAAAAACAAATCGCATAATTTACTCATGTTTCACTCCTTTCCCCATACTCAAAGATACACACGTCTCCCTGCTTCAGCAGACATATATGCTGCATAAACTACACGGATTGTATCATATGCAAGCTGAAAGTCCGACTTGGGAGCTCTGTCAAAAAAGACTGCTTCCATAAAATCCTGGATTTCTCCGGTATACCCCCTTATGATTTCATCTGCTATAAAGGGGTTGTTCCAGCCAGTCTTTGCCGGGAGCATTTCAGAGAGTTGAATTCCATTTAAATTATCTTCATCTAAAAAGTAAGTGGACATCATATCATTCATGGTGAGAGTGCAGGTAATTGCTGCATCATTACAATATAATTCGATATAATTTTTGCTTCCTCCAAGGCAGGTATCGGTTGCTATGACCAGTGCCTTGGACTGGTCTGAAAAGGTGAGTAAAACCGTTCCATTATCCTCAACATCATTTGGCCGGGCCTTGATATGACGGTGGTCATAATCGGAAAGCGTGGTGGTAACAGTGCCCATGTCCGCAAGAACACTTTCCACCCGGATATTAACCCCCCGTGCCCTTGCTTCCTGCTGTTTTAACCAAAGGAGTGCAGAAAGGGGATGGGTTCCGGTGCGGATAAAGGTTCCTCCTCCAGTCTTTGACCAGGATCCAGCAACGGGAGAACTTGAACCTTTCAGACTCTCCTCTCCTTTCATATAAAGGATACGGCTCTTTTTTGACGAAATAATTTCTTCCGCTTTTGTAACAGCGGGCGCGTAGATAAAGTTTTCTGCATACATGAATTTGCAGCCGGATTCTTCAATGATTTGTTTCATATTTTCCAGAGAACTCAATAACTTCTCGTACATAACCGCTTTGGGTATGTTTTTTCCAATTGGTTCCGGATCAGTACCTGTTCCAAAGTAACCGGAAAGTGGTTTTTCGCAAATGACATGCTTTCCTGCTTTTACTGCTTTTACAATCATGTCTTCATGGACGTAAGGCGGTGTGCAGATATCGATTACCTGAATCTCCGGGTCGATGAGTAAATCGTTAAAATCGAAGGTTGCAATTTCAAATCCATAAAGCCCCTTTGCAGGCAATAACTGCTCCGGGCGCCTGGCAGCAATGGTCTTAAAGCGAAGCGGTACCCTGCTTACCCGGTTATATGCGTGCATATGCAGTTCTGTTGCCCTGCCTGCACCAACCATACCTATTACAACCTGATTCATTCAACTCCCCCCTCAAGTTTCAGATTAATCCGGTCTGTTGGAACTGCGTAGCACACAGTCTCCACAGCAACCATATCAGTATAGTTTCGGACAAATAAATGATAATCTGGATTTAATTCTTTCATTATTAGTGGGATTTTGTAATAGTCTTTCAGGTTATGGTAAATACAAATACATAACACAGGTTTATACTTGCGGATCACAGCTCTGGCACCGTTCAATGCCGCTGGCTCTGCGCCTTCAATATCCATTTTTATCATGGTCACAGGCTGATCTTTTAAAATATGATCCAGTGTGTCTGCCAAAACTTCAATTTCTCCCTTATCATCGATGTGCCCTGCGCTCTTTGCCGATTGAAATTTTAAAACTGTCTTTTTATTCCAGCATGCAATATTATGGGCTGTCACGTTTTTATAGCTTCTATCTGCAACTTTCTGGTTTAGTTCCAAATAGATATCTTTATCCGCTTCTATAGCAATATATTTTCTGCAGTTTCCTCCGGTTAACTGAAAAAAAGCTTCCA
>SVDT01000143.1 GCA_015057775.1 Paenibacillaceae bacterium
TATAAAGTAGATCCTGAAGTAATTAAAGAAATCAATGAAAGAAAAGTGGCATACTGGAGAGATGAACTCCGGTAGGATGAAATCTAATAAAGTTTTATAAGGCCTCCTCTCTATATGTCTAAACAGAGCGGAGGCCTGCTTTTTATAATTGCACAGTTAGAAACCGCAATAACGCCCACCTAATTATAGTTTCCTGCCTTTTCAATTTCCCCTGCCAGTAATTCAAGTTCCTTTACTGATTCCTCTATGGTATCACTAAAAGCTGCCAATTCAAGAATCCTTAAAAGCTTGTCATAACAATGCCCAGGTTTATTTTCAAATCTCTGGATATACCCCTCAATTCTTTTTCGGCTGGGAAAATATGTATGGTTCAGTGCATAAAGAGCCTGCAGCAAATGATCCAGTGAATTTTCCAGCACCTGATGATAAAATAGAACTTCTTTTCTCAAAATCGCTCTGCCCAGATCCTCCTCATTCAGCACACGTGAGATATGATACTGAAACAGCTTATGAAACAGTTCTGGCGGATATTTCTTCACCATTGCTTTCATCTCTGACCAGACAGAATCCTCTTCATATAGGATATGAATGGACTCCACGCTGGACAATCTTCCTGTAGGATAAAAGCCCCCTGTCATACCAAGATGTTTTCCCTGTAAAGTCTCTTCCAAATACTCCGTCATCTCTTTTACGGTAAAATACATAGGCATAACTTCAATTTCTTCAATAACCAATATATCCCCATACCCCCACATACCGCCATTGCATACATTCATGGTACATTCTGAGTATTCTCCAGCAAAGGAAGCATAGATCCGTTCCCGTTCTTTTTTCTCCGGAATAACCGTACAAAGAACAAACAGATCAATATCACTTTTTCCGGGGACCAATACTGCATTTATGTCACCAGTCTGTGCGATCCCTTTAACATATTTACATTTTAATATCTCACACACAAGCCTATCTTTTATCTGCTGAACATTCATATCAATTTCCTCTCGACTTAATCAACCGCCTGCTGCCTCACTACCTCTTTCAGTAAGCCATTAAAATGCTGAATCATTCCATTTACATCGTCCATATCGTAATAATCTTTCAACTTTAGCTGTATCGCTCCCGACAAATTGTTCAGGCAATGTCCAATATGATAGAACTCCATCCGATCTGAATCCAAATCCATTTCCAGATTTTCCAGCAGACTGCCGAACCGGATATTTAGAAAACTTATTTCTTCCTCCAAATCACAATATTTGCCTCCTTCAATGTCAATTAAGTAAGCATTGTCATATTTATCAACCAGTACATGATTTGGTCCCAGCTCTCCATGAATAAAGGTATACTCCTGCCTTTTCTCCATAATCTTTGACAGCTCCAGCAATTTATCCCATACTCCCATATACAATTTTATATTACTACCATCTGCTGCCTTTAAATATCCGATATTCTTTTGTGCGGTTCTAAGTGAATGTTCCAGGACATTAAATTCTTCCGTTTGCAATCGGTTTAACTGCCCCACAAAATCACTCTTTATTTTATGCAGGTTATTAATACTGGTTTTTAAAGAACATAATACTCTGGGCAATCGGTCTTCCTGCTGCGCAATTATATCATCCATATCAGTTCCATCTATGTATTCTGCAAAAGCATATTCATAGTCCTGCTCTCCTTTGCTTCTATCCATAAAGTATAACTTTGGTGTGAGCACGTTATGTTGTAACATCAATTTATTGTTTAATTCAAACAATAAAGAACTGCTGGATGAAAAAATATCTTTTTCCTCATCATAAGTAAAATACGTAGTGCTTTTATCCCATATGTAAATAATAAAGCAAAACCCACTTTTAGTCTCTGCCAGATATGTATGCTTTTGTGCACCTCCCAGAATTCTTGTCATTCGATTCAGAATAAAAGAATCTCCAAAAACCACCTTTGTTTTTAACTTCATGAACGGTTCAACCTTATCTGCTTCCATATAGTTTCCCTTTCTCCACATATTTCCTTTTCTGTAACAAACTTATCACTAAACGTAATAGAATTCAAGCTTTCTTAACGGATCCTTTATTGACATCCCATTTTGTTTTTTGTAAAATACCCCATAGTTCACAGAAATGTGATCTGCTGCTGCATCATGACGATTATTATTCCGGCTATTAAAGCATACTATAATCAGCGCCGTGAGAGAGTGACAAGACTTTTGTTGTAATATTTACTTTACAGCAAAGGTTTTTTTGATTTGAAATAAAATATAAAAAGAGGATGACATGGAATTAATATCAAAAAAATCAAGTATTTCTAAATTAACACTTGGAGGAATCCTGGTAACATTAGGTGTTGTATATGGAGATATCGGCACATCACCGCTTTACGTAATGAAATCTGTATTATATGGAAATGGCGGTATTCAGACTGTCTCCGAAGATTTTATTCTTGGAACCCTGTCCCTGGTATTTTGGACACTCACCATATTAACAAGTATAAAATACGTATTTATAACCTTAAGAGCCGACAATAATGGTGAAGGCGGTATCTTTTCCCTTTTTACACTGGTCAGAAGCCGCTCCAGATGGCTGATCATCCCGGCAATGATCGGAGGTTCCGCACTGTTGGCAGACGGTATGCTTACTCCGGCAGTAACCGTGACTTCCGCTGTTGAGGGTCTGAAACTGCTGCCAGTCTTTCACGAGCTTTTTGGTGACAATCAGGGAAATATCATCGCTCTGGTTATCTTCATAATCTGTATTCTGTTTTTTATTCAACACATTGGTACAGATTCCATTGGTAAATTATTCGGTCCTATCATGTTTTTGTGGTTCTGCAGCCTGGCCTTTTTCGGAGTGATTAATCTCGCGCAAAATCCTTCTCTGCTGCGTGCATTGTCACCCCATTACGCGATTAATACCCTTTTCAGCCCTGACAATAAACTTGGTTTTTTTATCCTGGGCAGCATATTCTTGTGTTCTACTGGCGCAGAAGCACTTTACTCTGATCTGGGGCATGTAGGCAGAAAGAATATCTACTTTACCTGGCCATTTGTTAAAATATGTTTATTACTCAACTATTTTGGTCAGGGTGCATGGATTTTATCTTCAAAAAGCAATCCCGTGTTTGCTCTGACAGAAGACATTAATCCATTTTACCAGATGATTCCTCATGGTATGCTTGTTTACGGCATCTTAATTTCTACCCTTGCTGCAATCATAGCATCTCAGGCTCTGATATCAGGTTCCTTTACACTTGTATCAGAAGCAATTAAACTGAATCTGTTTCCCAGACTCCATACCATATACCCCTCCCCTTCCAAGGGACAGCTTTATATACCTGCAATCAACCGGATTTTATGGATAGTCTGTATTGGAATTGTATTCTACTTTCAAAGCTCTGAGAAAATGGAGTCAGCCTATGGTCTTGCAATAACAGTTACCATGCTCATGACAACTATTCTGCTCTATAACTATATGCTTAAGAAGAAAACACCCATTCTGCTTGCAGTCATCATGCTTGTTTTCTTTATGAGCTTTGAGATTTCTTTCTTTATTGCGAACATCGTAAAGTTTTTCCATGGCGGATTTGTAGCCATAATCATAGCAGTATCCATTTTGTTTATTATGTATCTCTGGGACAGAGCTCATGTGATCCGGGTGCGTTATGAGGAATTTGTGCCCCTTGATAATTATTTAAAATTACTGACTCAGTTAAGCCAGGATCCTGACGTTCCCAAATATGCCAGTAATCTGGTGTGTTTAAGCAAATGTCCAAATTCAAAGGAAATTGAACGCAAAATATTATATTTTCTTTTAGATAAACGACCAAAAAAAGCAGATGTTTACTGGTTTGTAGATGTTAACGTAACTGATGAACCCTATCAGGCAGAATATACGGTTGAAAAATTCAACACAAACAATATCATAAAAATTCAATTAAAACTGGGCTTTCGTATTGATCAAAACCTGAATGTGTTTTTGCGGCAGATATCAACGGAGTTGGTCGAAAACGGGGAAATTGAACCTCAGTCAAACAGCTACTCCATTCTTCCCAACCGAAAGCTGGGAGATTTCAGATTTGTATTTATCCAGGAGATTATATCTCGTGATGCCACATTATCCGCCTGGGACTCGTTCGTATTAAACACAAAACTGTTTATACAGAAATTTACAGCTTCCCCCTCAAACTGGTTCGGACTTGACACCAGTGATGTTTATATTGAACGCGTGCCTATGTTTCTTGGACATTCAAACCGGGTGATTTTAAAAAGAGTGGAGCAAAAACCAGCTAAGAGATAAAAAGTAAAATAATTAAAAAGGCGCTGCCTGTCAATTTGACAAAGCAGCGCCTTTACATATACTATGTAAACGAGTTTAAATTACTAAAAGGGGTTGCCCCAGCCTCTACCGTTACTATCTTCACTGTTAGTAAAGCCTTAACCGGATTAACAGTATTTACTTACTTAAGCACAGAAGCTTCTCCATCAGTGCCACACTCCCCACATTGTAACCGCTGCATGCATAAATTGCATTTAACCCCTGATTCGTGACAATTAAAAGCGGAAGCTTTTCAGGGTCCACATACATTTTACGAGCCAACGGTTCTACCCCCTCATCAAAGTTAAAGTACCCCACCTTGATTCCGGGAATTGCCTTGAGAACCTTTTGCATGGTTAAATTTTTTAAAGATGCTTCTCCTTGCAGCAGAAAAATAATCTGGGCATCCAAAGCATTTAAGGAATCCTTTTGCTCCAGCATTTCATTAAGAACGTGCTCGGTGGGTTCCTGCCCCTCAGATAAGACAGCCAGTATATTGGCCTTCTTAGCCATAAGTTCCGAAGCAAAAACCGTATGTTCGCTCATATTATCTTTCAAGTTCACTTCAAAATCATTCATTACATAGTCAACCAGCATATCCTCCATACTTCCAGTACGCAGACGCATGTTGACCGTCTTTACTTCTTCCGCTTTCAGCTCAAATAAATATTCACTGGCATTTTGGTTTCCGCTTGGAAGACGGACGGACGTAATAAGGCGGTATTCTCCAGGTGCTAAGTCAAGACTCAATAAGCCTTCTTGAAACTTTAACCCAGTATAATCCAAAGTTACAAACTTTCCATCTTTTTTCATACCAATGGTCCACGTCTGATAATAAACCGGTACAATGTCCAGATCTGCGTGCAATAACAGTTTTCCATTTTCTCCAGTCTGTGACTTTACTCCTACTTTCTCTCCGGTCACAGATACAAAACAATCGTTCTCATATATCTCAGCTTCCAGATTCACAGGGTTAATCCTTGCGGGAATGCCCAAAGTACGGCAGATTGCTACAAATAATATTTTCTGACTAAGGGAATTGCCCTGTAAAAGCTTAAGACTTCCAACCGGTGTAGACGTTATAGTCTTGTAATCAAGCTTGGGTTGAAAACCTATATTTTGCTTCACGTACCGCCAGACAGCCCTGGGATTGGTTCGGAATTCTTCCTTTTGGCTCTCACCGAAGAATCCATCTATAAATCCCCGGTAGTCCGTCATTTCTTCCAATAATATTCTGGGGCAGAGTATATACTTTGCATAAACATCCAGTTTATTGTTATCTTCCCATGTCTTACGGTATGGAGCCGCTCCAATTAAGTGACTTTCCAGGATCTCCACACTGGCATCCTTATAGTCCTTAATAGTCAGACTTTCCAGCATAACTTCCCGATCCGGGTTATTATCCCGATTCATAAACCTGTTAATTTCATCAAAATTACCAGCCGATAACCGTAAAATATGATTCTGCTCTGGACTTGCAAAACCATCTTCTCTAAAGTACCCTGCAATCCTTTCTTCCCTCACCTGATTAGCCTTGTTAATCCTGTCTCTGTTTCTTTCTTTTTGCTCTCTGGTAAGTTTAAACGAATGCATCGGATAATCCTTGGGGGCTCTGACATCTGTATCAACCCAGACTTCCTGGGAGGATTTTCTGTTCTCATCCCTCAGATACAGCACTGTATGATCCTCATCTTCTATTGAAATCCATGCTTCGCAGCTAAGTTTTCCTTTACCTGCCCAGACATGTACATCGCCCAGACCAATGGTAATTGTTACCTTACCCTGATTGTCCGTCAGCAGGGAAGCCACGCTGCAATATTCCGCCATATTAAGTATTTCAATAGAAACCGAAGCGTTTTCTACAGGATTGCTCTCATCGTCAAGCACCTGTATTTCATAAAGTTTAGTCCGGGCATAGGTGGCGGTTTCATTATAATAAACCAGCAAATCCTCCTGACCCAGACACTCCTTTACTGAATCACCAGAATAATCAGAAAAGGTTCTGGTATGCACCAGCAATGCCCTGGAAGATGCATTGGTAAACCAGCCCTTATTAAGTACTTCCTCTGGCTCACACGCCCCCAGAAAATTCCATTTTCCATCCACGAACACCTCAACCCATGCATGATTATCATCACAATGAGCCCATCTAGGTGTATATACCTGTCTTGCCGGTATTCCCACACTCCGGAAAGCCGTAACCGCAAAGGTGGACTCTTCCCCACATCTGCCTTTTCCTGATTTATAAACAGTTACCGGAGAAATGGTCCTGTTATCGGACGACTCATAAGTTCCATTTTCCGCACACCAGTAATTGATTTCCAGCACTGCATCTTTTACAGAAAGTCCTTTGACCCGGTCAATTAACTTATCATAAAAAAACTGGCGGCAGTCTTCAATATTCTCCGTATTAACCCGGTAATACAATATATGATGCAAAAAGATATCTTCCGGAATCTCCCGGCACCATTCCATCTGCTCATAAACCATAAGAGAATGCCTAACAAATCCCAGGAATACGTTAAAATCATATTCTCCGGCATCCCTAAGCGGCATCGTACCATACAAAAATTTCATGAGCACCTGTTCTTCAAAGCTACAGCCTTCCATGGCTTTCTCAACTTCCTCTTTTAAATCTTTTAAATAGGGAAGCCTGAGTTCATATTTTTCCTGGGCATACCTCTGCAAATGTTCTGTAAACATTACAAATTTTCCTCCGCTTAATCATCTCATTGTATTTTTCCATTTAGACTATATCGAACGATTAAAGTATGGTGACCCCGGCTGAATAAAGCCTTTTGCACGTAGCGTCATCTGGATTTGAATCAGTAATAATTCCATCGATGTCATCAAAATGGGCAAATTTATAAGAATCATTAAAATAAAATTTATCCTTTTCCATTACCAGATACTTATGCCTGCTGCTGGCAATGGCAGCTTTCTTTGTCAGCCCATCCTCTACCCCCAGAGTAGTAATGGAATTATCCGTAAGATCCAGGCCACAGGTCCCGATAAATGCCCGGTCGAAACTATACTGCTTAATGATTTCAATGGCAGCCGCGCCCATAAATCCATTCACCGTGTGGTACATAATCCCTCCGGTTCCAATGGCGACAATACTGGGATTCACTGCCAGTGTCTGCATTATGTCAATCATATTTGTCACTACAGTCACCCGCTTATGGGACTTGGCAAGCAGATCCGCAACCATAATATTTGTAGTGGATATATCCAGAAAAATAGTTTCATTTCCGCTTATGAGATCAAACGCCTTTTGAGCAATTAACATCTTTTTCTCAATATTCGTATCCCTTCGGTCAATTACATCCCGTTTCAATGGATAATCCTGGGACAATAAAGCTCCCCCATAGGTTCGTTTCAGCTTTCCGGCATTTTCCAGGCTTTTTAAATCCTTTCGTATACAATCCTCAGTCACCTGAAAAAGGGCGCTTAAATCCTTTACCTTCACCATACCCTCTGTCTGAAGAATCTGTAATATCCTGTCTAAACGTTCTTCCGTAAACATGCTTTTTCCTCCATTAATTTTTTTGCCTGGCGTATCTCTTCCTCCCGTGTGCGGAAGATATCGTATTCTCCGATTCCCGGAATTCCCATGCTTACATTCTCTTTCCGGTAAATCATTCCGCTGTCCACGATCTCCTTACCTGACATATGAAAAATCCTGGCGCCTATCTCATCCATGAGACAGGCCATTGTACTCACATTCACCCCGCTGCCAGCCATAATATCAATTCTGCCTTCCGCCTTACGGATCAGTTCCCCCAAAAGCTCTCTTCCCTCAAAACAGGTATTCTGCTGCCCTGAGGTCAGTATAGTATCTGCTCCCGCTTCTATGGCTTCCTCAAGGCTTTTATATGGATCACGGCATACATCGAAAGCACGGTGAAGAGTCATACTGCCGTTCCCCACCTTTTCCTTCAACACCTTCAACCGTTCCACATCAAGATTTCCATCCGGTTTTAAAAAGCCTGCCACGATACCATCTGCACCAAGCTCCCGAAACATCTGGGCATCCTCAGCAATCATCTGAAACTCATAATCTGTATACAAAAAGTCGCCATACCGGGGCCTTATCAGTACATTTATGGGAATATCACAGGCTTTGCGTATTTGCTTAAACTGGCTTACTGAAGGAGTAGTTCCTCCAATCACCAGATTCGCACAGAGCTCCAGTCTTTGGGCTCCTCCCCGTACTGCCGCTATTGCAGACTCCACAGAATCCACACAGACCTCCAAGATATAGTCTTTCATCATTTTCTCCTAACAATCTAATTTTCATTGCCATCCTGTTATTTCACTCTATGACAGGCTGCAAAATGTCCCGGTCTTACTTCTTTCATCTCCGGTGTATTTTTGCTACAGAATTCTTCCGCATAAGGGCATCGTCCGGCAAAGAGACACCCCTGCGTCAGACTGATGGGATCAGGAAGACTTCCTTCCAGCATAATTCTGCTCCGGTTTTTCTCCACATCCGGATCAGGGATTGGGATTGCAGAAAGCAATGCCTGTGTATAAGGATGAACCGGATCATCAAACAAAGTTTCGCTGTCCGCCAGTTCCACCATACTTCCCAGATACATAACGCCAATCCGGTCACTGATGTGTTTCACCATGGAAAGATCGTGAGCAATAAAGAGGTATGTAAGGTTTCTCTTCTTCTGCAGTTCTTTCAGCAGATTAATTACCTGAGCCTGAATGGAAACATCAAGAGCAGATATGGGTTCATCACAGATTATAAACTCCGGATCAACAGCCAAGGCCCTGGCGATCCCAACTCTCTGCCTCTGTCCGCCAGAAAATTCATGAGGGAAACGGTTTGCATGCTCTTCGGAAAGCCCTACTGTTTCTAAAAGCTCAATTACCTTCTTTTTCCGTTCCTGCCCCTTAAAGATTCCGTGAGCATCCATTCCCTCTGCAATAATATCCATAACCTTCATACGTGGATTTAGGGAAGCATAAGGATCCTGAAAAATCATCTGCATTTTCCTTGTAAATGTATGACGCTGCACCTGTGACAGGCTGTTATTAATTACCTGCCCATCATAAACCACCGTTCCTTCCGTGGGCTCATACAGCTGGATTACCGTCCGTCCAAAAGTAGACTTTCCGCATCCGCTCTCGCCCACAAGCCCCAGTGTCTCTCCTTTATAAATATCCAGGCTGATATCTCTCACCGCTTTTAAGGTCTGGTTTTTTCCCACATGAAAATATTTTTTCAAATGTTTTACTTCTAATAAAGGTTTCTTATCCGCCGACATTCTGATTTCCTCCTATTCCCTGAGAGCCTTTGCCCGCTCATCAAGCAGCCAGCAGCGCACATGATGGTTATCGCCACAAAGCATATCCTCAGGAGGATACTGCCTGCAGACCTCCATGGTCTTCGTACATCTGGCCGCAAATGGACAGCCTTTTGGCGGTTCCATCAAATCCGGAGGTGTTCCCGGAATTGCCGTCAGCTCACTACCCTTTTCTGAAGCCTTTGGTATAGAAGCCAGAAGCCCCTTCGTATACGGGTGAGCGGTTTCATAAAATAAATCTCTCACATCAGCAGTTTCCACCAGCTGTCCTCCATACATAACAGCCACACGGTCTGCAATATTAGCCACAACACCTAAATTGTGAGTGATAATAATAATAGAGGTCTTAATTTTTTTCTGCAAATCTCTCATCAGGTCCAGTATCTGAGCCTGAATCGTCACATCCAGCGCCGTAGTAGGTTCATCGGCAATCAAAATCCTGGGATCACAAGCCAGAGCCACTGCTATCACAACTCTCTGTCTCATTCCTCCGGAAAGCTGATGAGGATACTGATCAAACCTGGCTTCCGGATTTGAAATACCAACCAGAGAGATGAGTTCAAGAGCACGTTCTTTCATCTGTGCCTTTGACAGATCTTTCCGGTGTTCTTTTAAAACCTCAACGATCTGCTTACCAATGGTCATAGTCGGATTTAAAGAGGTCATAGGATCCTGAAATATCATGGATATATCCGATCCTCTAACTGACTGCATCTGCCGTTCGCTGTATTTCGCAAGATCCTTTCCCTCCAGGAGAATACTACCTTCAACGATCTTTCCATTCTTAGGAAGCAGTCCCATAATACTTTTTACGGAAATAGATTTGCCGGAACCAGATTCTCCTACGATGGCAAGAGTCTCCTGTTCATCCAGATGAAAACTGACTCCCCGGACCGCCTGAACCGTACCGTGCTGTGTCTCTATCTGTACCCGTAACTGATTCACTTCTAATAATCTGCTCACTGACGATTCACCTACTTTCTCATTCTGGGGTCCAGTGCATCACGCAGACCATCACCAAGAATACTGAAACATACCATAATAAGCACAATCACGATGGCAGGGAAAATCAGTACATGGGGAAAATTACGAAGCACCTGGTATCCGTTATTAATCAAAACTCCAAGAGAGGCTTTCGGCTCCTGCATACCAATACCAATAAAGCTTAAAAACGCCTCTGTAAATATGGCAGAAGGAATGGTGAACATGGCATTAATAACAATTACCCCAACCGTATTGGGTATCAGATGTTTCCATATAATCCTGGAAGTACTTGTCCCCAAAACGCGGGCTGCCAGCACAAACTCCTGGTTTTTCAGCTTCAAAATCTCCGCCCGGACCAGACGTGCCATATTCACCCATCCGGTAATGGAAAGAGCCACCACAATGGTCCAAATCCCGGCCGGCATAATCATCATCAAAAGAATCACAATA
>SVDT01000144.1 GCA_015057775.1 Paenibacillaceae bacterium
TTCCATTCTGCTGACTGCCAGTATGGCAGGGTGCGCTAAAACTAATACGGATTCTGTCTCCAGTAAACAAGCGGCTAAGACGGGTGGAGATGTGAAAACCCTCACTGTTTTAATGTACACAGACTGGTACAAGGCGGGCTGGCAGGCACTGGAGCAGTACATTAATGACAATTCTGCGGAACTGGGATTTAAGCTGGAGATATCAAAGATTCAGGGAGGATCTCAGGGAGACCAGGTTTTACAGACTAAATTTGCCACCAATGATCTTCCTGATCTCATTCAGGTATATAAACCCCAGTGGGTAAAATCCTACGCCAACGGTCTTGATAAGCTGGTGGATTTAACCGGACTGGAATGTGTATCGGAATACGATCAGGCAGCTTTAAACGGAACATTTGTCTACGACGGCAAATTATATGCGGTTCCCATTGATTCGGTGGTATTATCCGGAATCTTTTACAATAAAAAAGCATTTGAGAAAGCAGGAGCAGAAATTCCAAAGACCTGGGATGAGTTTCTTGCCGTATGTGAAAAGCTGAAAAAAGCAGGAATCACTCCGGTTTATTATTCCGCAAAAGATGCGTGGAGTGTCCAGCCGCCTGCAATCAGCGGAATCTTAAATGATGCAGCAAAACAGGGAACCGATACGTTTGGTTTAATGGAGCAGATCAATACAAATAAACTGAAATTTGCCGACTGTGAGAACTTTGTTGCGTCCATTCAGCGGACAAAAGACTTAATTGATCTTGGATACGTGAATGAAACCTATTTATCAGATACCGTTGACAATGCCCATCAGGCACTGGCAAACGGGGAGTGCGGTATGTACATCAACGGAACCTGGTGTGCAGATAACATTAATAAGAAGTTTGCTGACAAAATTGATGACATCGGAGCATTTGCAATTCCCACACCAACCGGAGACAACTACATCAATATGTTTACTCCCTATTCCCTTGCCCTGACAACCAACTGCAAGGATCAGGAGTTGGGAAAGAAAGCCTTAAATTTCATTGCTTCCAAACAGGCACAGCAGATTTATGCCGATGCACAGCCTGGCGTTTATTTAAATAAAAACGTAACCAGTGAGATACCTAAGGCAACAGCAGACTTAAAAAAGATTATGGACAGTGGAAAATCCATGACGGACTGGGAAGAAATTAATCAGTATTCCTATGGAAATTTAAGTGAACCACTGTTAAATTACTATACCGGTACATTAAAAGAAGCTAAGGATGTGGCAAAGGCCCTTGATGCTGAGACAGAGCGTAACGCAAAGGCACAGGGTGATGCCAACTGGAAATAAGGATGAAATTATGAATTCATTAAAATGCAGGAGATACTCCTATACCCTGGCGATTCCGGGACTGGTCCTTTATCTGATCTTCTTTATTATTCCCGCCGTACTGGGCCTTGTTCTGTCGTTTGTCAGAATACTGGGATTTGATTTGTCCTCAGCCCGTTTCGGCGGACTGGAAAATTATATTGATGTTTTTACCCAGCCCAATATGAGAAGGGCAATTACAAATTCATTTATTTTTGCAGTAATTACTACTGTTTTTAAAATGGGAATCGGATTGTCACTTGCAGTCGCATTAAACCGCAGGCTGGCGTTTACCAATGCACTGAGAACCATATTTTTCTTACCGGCTGTGATTAACACGGTTGCAGTAGGACTGATTTTTTCCTCTCTGATGCATCCGTCAAATGGTCTAATTAACGCCTCCCTTCGTGCCGCCGGTCTTTCTGCCTTAACAAAATCCTGGCTGGCAGACCCACATATTGCAATCTTTTCTGTATGCGCTATTGAGATATGGAAATGGTCCGGCTTCACCATGGTGATACTGCTCTCAGGTATGCAGACCATAGGAAAGGATTTTTACGAGGCGGCTGAGATTGATGGAGCCGGAGAGTTCACTAAATTTCGTTATATCACCTTTCCTCTTCTCTTACCGGCATTTAACAACGCTCTGATCTTAAGTATTATCGGAGGCTTAAAAGTGTTTGATCTGATTCAGGCAACCACTCAGGGAGGCCCTGGCTCAGCAACGGAAGTATTTGGAACCCTGATCTATAAGTCCTTTGGTGCGGGAAGATTTGGAGAAGGGTGTGCAGCTAGTATGATTCTGGCCTTGGTGATAGCAGGAATTGCACTTCCAACTTACCGTTATATAGCGGGTAAGGAGGTGGAGATGTGAAAAAAAACAGATTGTTTACAAGTATTCTCAATCTGGTGCTGTGGCTGTGTGCATTTCTCATTCTGATTCCGGTATACATGGTGATTATGAATTCCTTTAAAAATCAGTCAGAAGCGGCTAAGATGAATATGATGCTTCCCACCCAGTGGCAGATTTTAAAAAACTATCACGACATGATAAAAGAGGGAGGAATAGTGCGGGGATTTGTCAACAGCACCGTGATAACCGTAATCTGTGTTTTATTTCTGATCTTTTTATGCTCTACGATGGCATTTGTATTGGAGAGAAGAAAAACAGTATTATCACGCATGGTGAATATGACGGTGATTTTCGGGCTGGTACTCCCTCTTCAGATCATACCTACTTATTTTGTTTGTAATTTTCTTCACCTGACACACGAGACAGCAGCAGTCTTTGTACTGATTGCAGCCAATATGTCTTTTACTGTTTTTTTATACACAGGATTTATAAAAAGTATTCCACAGGAGATTGATGAATCTGCCTGGATCGACGGAGCAGGTCAGACAGAGCTTTTTTTCAGAATTATATTTCCACTGCTTCAGCCTGTTACCATTACGGCAGTCATCATTAATTTTATGGCTGTGTGGAATGATTTTGGAATATCCATTTACTTCTTAAATAGTGCAAAAAATTACACATTGCCTTTAACCGTTTATAATTTCTTTGGAAATCACAGTTCAGACTGGCAGCTGGTCTTTGCGAATGTGGTGTTATCCACCCTTCCTGTGGCAGCAGTTTATTTACTTCTTCAAAAATATATTATACCAGGCATGACCTCCGGAGCTGTGAAAGGCTAATTAGTACTGAATAATCCGGGAGAATATTGAAACACTAAAAACGAACGGTCATGTTTAGAAGGAGGCGAATAACAATGTTAGAAAATAAGACAAAAGGTGCTGGAGCTGATCTGGCCATGATGGCTCTTGATGATATCCCATCACCCAAGGCAGATGCAAAGGAAATTGTTGCGCTGGTAAAAGAAAGCGGCCGGGTAACCGGATACCAGTTATCTGATGGCAGAACACTGAATAAAGAAGAAGGTGTCATGCTTGCCAGACAGGGTGAGATAAAGGGTGTCGGTGTGGCTTCCAGAAACGGTAACGAGTATTTAAAATCACTTCCTGACGGAACAGAGAATAATAATTTAAGTAATCTGCCATCTGTAAAAAATTAAATGAAAGTTAGAAAAAAGGTTCAGTCCTCATGGGGGCTTGGACCTTTTTTCGTTTGGGTGTTAAAAATCTGAAAGGAAATAAAATACATATTGACACAGGAACTATAGAAGAGTAGAATGATGAACGTTGGTAAATGTTAATAGTATTAAGTAATTAAAAGGGGATAGAAAATTTTGTTGGATGAAAAAGAAAAATACATAAAAAAGGTAAAAACCCACCTGGCTGTCATGATGGGGAAAGGGAGAAAAGTGGATAAAATCCTGCTGTCCCAGGGACTGACCCGTCTTGAACTGTTTGCGATTCAGCAGATATATGAAGCAACTAACACAGATCAGGAACAAAAGGGCATTTATGTATCGGCACTGGCTAAAAAAATGGATATTGTCTTACCTTCCGCATCACGTACTTTAAATTCTCTGGAAAAGCGGGGACTGATATCCAGGGAGATTGATCCCGATAACAGAAGGAATATTTGTGTCATGCTTACGGAAAAGGGATATATCGTAAGAAAAAAGTGCCTGGAGAAAGTGAATCTGCTGGTGGGAAGAGTTGTGGAAGGCATGGGAATGGAAGATATGGATCAGCTGATCACATTGTGGAACCGCTTTATTGATCAGATGGAACGTGCAGTGAATGATATGACGGAAGAAATTGACGAAACGACAGATTGATGAAACAGAAAAGAGGGAACTGACTTGAAGGTATTTTTCCGATATTTCAAACCCCATCTGATATCCTTAGCAGCGGTCATGCTGCTGCTATTCGGGCAGGCTGCCTGTGATTTATCCCTTCCGGATTATATGTCTGATATCGTAAACAAAGGTATCACTTCGGGAGACACGATGTACATAGTCAAAGCCGGATTTCAAATGATGGGAATCGCCTTTTTAAGCGCGTTCTGCACCGTAATCGTGGGACTGATCGGTGCGAGAATGGCAGCAGGCATCTGCCGTAATTTAAGGCAGGATGTATTTACCAGAATTGAGAGCTTTTCCAGTGCGGAGATGGAGAAATATTCCACTTCTTCGTTAATCACCAGAACCACCAATGATATTACCCAGATCCAGCAGCTGATTGTTATGCTGATCCGTATCGTGTTTTATGCACCCATACTTGGAGTCGGCGGTGTCATTCATGCCCTGGAAAAGGATAAATCAATGTCCTGGATTATCGCCTTATCAGTGGGATTACTGCTTGTGATGATTTTTTCCATGATGATGGTGGTGATGCCCAGGTTTCAGTATGTGCAGAAGTTAATCGACCGGCTGAACCTTGTAGTCAGGGAAAGCCTTGACGGAACTCTGGTCATTCGTGCATTTAATACCCAGAGATTTGAGGAAAAGCGGTTTGATAAGGTAAATGCCAGGCTGACAGACACAAATTTATTTGTTAACAGAGTTACCTCTGGCATGATGCCGGCCATGATGCTTATCATGAATCTGACCAACTTATTAATCGTCTGGGTTGGATCAAAGGCAGTATCCAGCTTTAAGATGAAGGTAGGAGACATGATGGCATATATGCAGTATGCCATGCAGATCATTATGGCTTTTTTAATGATGGCAATGATGTTTATCATGATTCCAAGAGCCATTGTATCCATAAAGAGAGTGGTTGAAATACTGACGACTGATTCAACCATCACAGATCCCAAGGAAGCTGCAGTTATCTTAGAAACACCCAAAGGGACTGTGGAATACCGGGGAGTATCCTTTCAGTATCCCGATGCCGATGAAGCGGTTCTTCACGATATTACGTTTACGGCACTCCCAGGTCAGACAACTGCTTTTATCGGAGCAACCGGAAGCGGAAAAAGCACACTGGTCAACTTACTTCCCCGTTTTTACGATGTGACAGGGGGAGAAATCTTAATTGACGGCATTGATATCAGAAACTGGCCATTAAAAAAGCTGAGAGACATGATTGGATTTGTGCCCCAGAAGGGAATCTTATTTTCCGGAACAATCGAGAGCAATTTAAAATATGGTGACAGAGAGGCCAGCAAAGAAGTGGTGGAGGAAGCCGCCAAAACTGCTCAGGCAGAGGAATTTATAGACTCCAAGCCCGAGGGCTTTTTAACAGAAATTGCCCAGGGAGGCCAGAACGTATCAGGCGGTCAGAAGCAGCGTCTTTCCATTGCAAGAGCACTGGTTAAACGAGCGCCAGTTAACGTGTTTGACGACAGCTTTTCCGCTCTGGACTTTAAGACAGATGCAAAGCTCCGGGCTGCGCTGAAAGATAAAACAAAAGACAGCGTCACTATTTTAGTGGCACAGCGAATCAGTACCATTATGAATGCGGATCAGATTATTGTTCTGGATCAGGGCAGAATTGCCGGAAAAGGGCCACACCGGGAGCTGATGAAAACCTGTGAAGTATACCGGGAAATCGCGCTGTCACAGCTGAGTGAGGAGGAACTGAAATGAGTGAAGAAAAATCCTCAGGCGGACCCATGGGCCGGGGCGGCGGACTTGGCCAGAAGACTGAAAAAGCAAAGAATTTTAAAGGCACTATGCTCCACCTTGCCGGGTATCTGAAACATTACAAGGTTTCCGTCATTGTTGTAATCCTGTTTGCGTGCTGTTCCTCTATATTTTCCATTGTAGGACCTAAGGTATTAGGAAAAGCGACCACCAAGCTGTTTGAAGGCCTGATGGCATGGGCCATGGGAACCGGATTACTTACAGATTTCCGTTATATCAGAAACCGGCTGCTGCTCTTAGTTGTCCTGTATCTTGTATCGGCTCTCTTTTCTTATCTGCAGAGTTACATTATGTCAGGGGTCAGTATGAAGATCACCTATGAGCTGAGAAAAAACATATCGGAAAAGATGAACCGCCTTCCGTTAAATTATTACGATACCAGAACTCATGGAGAGATTCTTTCAAGAATTACCAACGATGTGGATACGGTAAGCCAGACATTAAATCAGTCTCTGACCCAGATGATTACATCGGTGACCACCTTAATCGGTATCGTAGCCATGATGCTTTCCATCAGCGTACGAATGACTCTGGTGGCAGTTTTGGTATTGTTTATATCCATGGGATTAATCGTTACCGTAGTGAAAAAGTCCCAGAAATATTTTTCCCAGCAGCAGAAAAGCCTTGGAAATTTAAATGGTCATATTGAAGAAATATATGCAGGTCATAACGTGGTCCAGATTTTTAACGGAGAGAAAGAAGCCATTGAGAAATTCCGGCTGATCAACGATAAACTCTATGGATCTGCGTGGAAATCCCAGTTTTTATCGGGAATGATGATGCCCATCATGTCTTTTGTGGGTAATCTTGGATTTGTGTGTGTCTGTCTGTTAGGCGGATATTTAACGGTGAAAAAGGTAATTGAGATCGGTGATGTTCAGGCGTTTATCCAGTACATGAGATCCTTCATGCAGCCAATCTCCCAGATTGCCAACGTTTCCAATACTCTGCAGTCAACAGCTGCGGCGGCAGAGCGTGTATTTGAGTTCTTAGATGAAGAAGATGAAGTCAGTGAGACAGAAAGCCCTATCGTACTGTCTGAGGTTCATGGAAATGTGGAATTTAAAAATGTCTGTTTTGGTTATCAGCCGGACACCATGATTATCAATCATTTTTCTTCCAATGTAGAGGCAGGGCAGACGGTTGCCATTGTAGGTCCTACAGGAGCCGGAAAAACTACCATAGTCAAGCTTCTCATGCGCTTTTACGAGCTTAATTCCGGTCAGATCCTGATTGACGGCCATGACAGTCTTACATTTACCAGAAGAGATTTACGTGCCATGTTCGGCATGGTGCTTCAGGATACCTGGCTTTACAACGCCACGGTAATGGATAACATCCGCTACGGAAATTTTGATAAGACAGATGAAGAAGTGATAGCGGCGGCAAAAGCGGCTCATTGCGATGAATTTATACGAACTCTGCCGGGAGGTTATCATATGGTGATTAATGAAGAATCCAGTAACTTATCCCAGGGGCAGAAACAGCTGCTAACCATTGCAAGAACCATACTGGCAGACCCCAAAATCCTGATTCTTGATGAAGCAACCAGTTCCATTGATACAAGGACCGAGGTCTTTATCCAGAGAGCCATGGATAAATTAATGAAAAACAGAACCAGCTTTGTCATTGCCCATCGTCTTTCCACCATCCGGGATGCGGATATGATTCTGGTTATGAAGGATGGCGATATCATAGAACAGGGAAATCACGAAACATTGCTTGAAAAGAAAGGATTCTATTCCGATCTGTATCACAGCCAGTTTGCAGAACAATCATAGCGGAGGATAATGATATGCAGGAAAACAAACACATCAATATTGAAGACCAGGAGATCAGTAAGGGATCAGGAAAACTGAAAAAAGTACTCATTCCCCTTTTACTGGCGGTCATCCTTTTGGGAGGAGCAGCCGCAGGTTATTTCTATTACGTAAGCACAAATTATTTTAAAACCGACAATGCCAGAGTGACAGCAAAGCTGTATTCGGTAAAAGCTGTAGCAAATGGAAAGCTTTTATCCTGGGAAGTAGAAAATGGAGATCTGGTGGAGCAGGACCAGGTGCTTGGACGTGAGGAGACCCTTCCTTATATCACATCACCCATAACCGGAACCGTAGTAAAAAATGAGGGAGCTGCCAATCAGGCAGTTGCCATGGGCTCTGAACTGGCAGTGGTGGCAGACACCTCAGATCTTTATATCGGGGTAAATGTAGAAGAGACAGATATTATGAAGATAAAGCTGGGACAGAAAGTGGATATTAAGCTGGATGCCTATCCCGGAAAACTGTTTAAGGGGCAGGTAATCGAGATCGATCCTGCAACACAGACTTATTTTTCAGGAGGAACCAGTTTTACCACCAGTGGCGACTATACAAAGGTGACACAGCTGATACCGATTAAGGTAGCGATTGAAAATCAGCAGAATCTTCCTCTTGTTTTTGGAATGAATGCTTCTGTGAAAATTCATTTAAAATAATAGTCTGAGAAGGAGAAAACGGATGAAGAAGATAACAGCAGTTTTAATGGTAACAGCAATGCTTTCGTCGGCTCTTGCAGGCTGTGCGGGAGCTGGAAAACAGACAGAGGTAACGGTTGCTGCAGCAAAAGAAGGAAAAGATTTATCTGCCATGGTATGGCAGGGAACAGTAGAGGCTTTAAGCAGTGTTGATATTATTCCCGTTGCAAGCGGTAAGGTGACCCAGATCTTAGCCAAAGAAGGCGACCATGTGGAAGCGGGTGCTCCCTTGTTTCAGATCGACAATCAGGATGCCAGTCTGCAGTTAGAGCAGGCAAAAGCCAGCTTCCAGTCAGCCCAGGCTTCTTATGACAGCGCACAAAAAGCAAATCAGTTAAACAGTGTGGTTAAGCCGGCCCAGATCACATTCACCACAGCAAGTAATAATTTTAACCGGATAAAAGTCCTTTATGAAAGCGGTGACGTGTCCCAGGCAGACTATGAGGCAGCTAAGGCCCAGGTGGATGTGGCTCAGGTTCAGCTTCAGGCAGCACAGAACAGCCAGACGACCACCACTGAGGTGACAAAAGCCCAGCTTGAAAGTGCCAGGGCAACCCTTAATATTGCCCAGAAAAGATATGATGACTGTATGGTATCATCACCAATAAAAGGCCTTGTGACAAAAATAAACGTGGAAGCAGGCCAGACGGTTTCACCTCAGATCAAGGCCGCCACTGTTATCGATGACAGCGGTAAAAAAGTGGTAATAAAAGTTGCTGACATGGATATTGACCAGGTTAAAACAGGAACAGAGGTACAGGTAAATCTTCAGACTCTTGGGGAGAATTTAAAGGGCAGTATCAGCGATATCTCTGCAGTCAGTGATTCCAGCACCGGGATGTTTCTTGTGACAGTCACTTTGGGTGAGGAGAGTACAAACAGCGCAATCGGTCTTATGGCTGATATCCGGCTCTCTGATAATAAGGAAGAAAATTCTGTCTACATTCCAGCTAAGTCTGTTCAGTCCGATGATTCGGGAACCTATGTGTATAAAGCGGCAGACACCAGTGCGGTGAAGGTTCCCGTTACACTGGGAAAGAAAAAGAATGCTTATATTGAAGTGACCCAGGGACTTTCCACCGGTGACCTTGTTATTTTACAGAGCAGTAAACCATTGACAGATGGAGAAAAAATCAGTATATTGACTGTGAAGTAACAGGGTAAAACTGGAAAAGGGGAAATTTAATATGAAGCTATTCTACGCTGAACCGGCGAGTAAGTGGGAAGAAACCCTACCAATCGGCAACGGAAGTCTGGGTGCCATGATTTGGGGAAGTATTAAGAGAGAGTGTCTTGGGCTCAATGAGGAGAGTCTCTGGTCAGGTTACCGCCATGACAAAAACAATCATAATGCATTTCCTTATCTGGAACAGTGCCGCAGACTGGTGGAGCAGGAGGAGTACGTACAGGCAGAGGAATTAATCCGCAGTCATATGCTGGGAGAATATAATGAATCCTATCTTCCTCTGGGAAATCTGTACATGGACTTTGATCATGATGGGGAGACTTCGGATTACAATCGTGTTCTGAATCTGGATCAGTCAGTCAGCAATGTAAGTTACAAGGTAAACGGAGCGAGCTATTCCAGAGAATACTTTGCAAGCTATCCTGCCAAAGCTGTATTTATAAAGCTTGAATGTGACAAAAAGGCAATTAATACGCTGATTTCTTTCGAATCCCAGGTACCATTTAAAGCGGATTATGAGAAAGAGGGAATTAAGATCAGCGGAAAATGTCCGGAGCATGTAGACCCTTCCTATATCGATTACAGCAAAAATCCTGTAATCCAGGGAGAAAAAGGAATGGAGTTTCATGCTGGCTTACATCTTCTTTCCTGTGACGGAGAAGTATCCGGTGAAAAAGAAGGGCTTCGCATTAAGGGCGCTTCTACAGTGATTCTGGCACTTTATGCAGTAAAAGAGCCTGCTTTCGACCATTTAGCAGCGTATGAAACCTTAAAAGAGCAGCATATCAGTGATTATAAATCCATTTATGATAAAGCGGAGCTCTACCTTGGAGAGCAGTTAGAGATCCCCACCAATGAAAGACTGAAACGGCTTCGTGACGGGGAAAAGGACAATGCACTTTACAGTCTCTATTTCCAATATGGAAGATACTTACTGATCAGTTCCTCCAGAGAGGGCAGTCTTCCCGCTAACCTGCAGGGAATCTGGAGCTGGCAGTTAAGAGCTCCCTGGAGCTGTAACTGGACGACCAACATCAACGCGCAGATGAATTACTGGCTTGCACAAAGCTGTAATTTACAGGAGTGCCTGCAGCCTTATTTTGAATTTGTAAAACGGATTTGTGAGGAAGGAAAGAAAACAGCCAAAGTCCATTATCAGTGCCGCGGTTTTGTACATCACCATAACGCTGATTGCTGGTGCAACACCAACCCTGTAGGAATGGCTCATGGAGAAAAAGAGGGAGAACCGGAAAGCGTTACCTGGTCTATGTGGCCCATGGGCGGCGCATGGTTAACCAATGAGCTGTTTAAGCATTATGAATACAATCCGGATGGTGAATTCCTTA
>SVDT01000145.1 GCA_015057775.1 Paenibacillaceae bacterium
TCTAAAGCTCTTGCAGCATCAAATATTGTGGTGAAATATTCTTTCGACTCTTCGCTGGTGGTTTCCGGTTCATTAAACAGACTCCATGCAATCACACTGGGATGGTTTTTATCCCTTACAATCATCTCTTCCACTGCCTGAAGATGGTTCTTTAACAGATTCGGCACGGTAGGTGTTTCAAAAAATCTGGTGAATTTACCGGTTCCTGCATCTGCGAAGTTTCTGGTGGATCTCATCATACCCACTGCCGGAACCTCATCAATGATCAGAAAGCCTTCTTCATCTGCGAACTGATACCACTCTTCTGCATAAGGATAATGGCTGGTTCGGAAGCAGTTGGCACCAATCCATTTCATGCATTCAAAATCTCTCTTTAAAACGCCCCAGTTAAAGCCACGGCCAATGACTTCAAAATCTTCGTGTTTTCCGAATCCTTTCAGATAAACAGCCTTGCCATTAATCTGAATTTCTTTTCCTGCTATTTTTACTGTTCTGATACCGATTTTAGAGGAATACTCATCAATCAGTGTTTCTCCATCCCAGATACGCATGACTGCCTGATAGAGATAGGCTTTTCCCACATTCCACAGATGGGCTTTGGAAACAGTCACACTTCCATTCCTGCCTGTGCTTTTCGCCACCTGCTGTTTATTCTCATCAAATAATTCAAAGGAAACTTCGTGATTTCCATTTGTCATAATCTGATAATGAACAACGGCATCTTCTCCATTTAACTCATAATCCACGCTGAAATCTTCAATGGATTCTCCAGGCTTTGAAACAAGCCACACACTTCTCTGGATTCCGGAGTAATTAAAAAAATCAAAATAAGGCTTGGCCAGTTTTCTTCCGTCACTAAGCACCATAGTGGTTCCGCAGGGAAGACTCTCTTCATTTAATTCGTTATTGGCCTTTACGGTAAATGTATTTACCTCACCAAATTTCACATGATCCGTCACTCTGGCAACCACCGGCAAAAAACCGCCTTCATGAGTTGCTGTCAGACTGCCATTGCAATAAACGCTGGCGCGGTGGGTAATGCTTCCGAAGCGGATTTCCAACTCCTGTTTCTCCCACTCCCGTGGCACAAATACTTCTGTCTCATACCAGAAATCTCCGCAAAAATCCCGTTCCTCTTTCGTAGTGAAAAAGTCCGAAAAACTGGCGGGAACTGGCATGGAGATGGGGTCTGGCAGCTTATGCTGCCAGCCCTCCTGCAGTCCTTTTTCCTCCGGATCAAACCGGAATTTCCACATACCATCTAACAACTGAGCCATTCTGGCCTGATTGCTGCATGGGTATAATTCTGAAAAATTCAGCATCTTTCACTCTCCTGTTATCTTTTTATGCTTCCATAATTCACCATTTTTTATTATACTTCATCTTTATAGAGAACGAAATAAGTTAATAAAAATACTACTACAAAAGAAAATGTAATTGATATAACGATAGCCGGACCCGCCATGGCAAAAAGGGCTGGAATCGTTAAAAGGTTGACTGGAACCTGTGCTGTACGGATACAGCCTGCAACAGCTGCAATAATACCACTGATCCCATTAACAATACACATTCCGATGAATATTTTACGGTTTTTCATTAAAACACCGTAGATACCTGGTTCTGTTACACCACCAATTAAAGCTGAGATAGAAGCAGAACCGGATACTAATTTCATATCTTTATTTCTTGTCTTTAAGAATACAGCCAAACATGCTGCTGCAATACCAAAGTTAGCGCCAAATGTGGTTGGTGAGATGTAATCATATCCTAATACAGAATAGTTGTTCATAATGATTGGTAAAAATCCCCAATGTAAACCGAATACGATAAACAGCGGCCATAAAGCACCCAAAGCAAATCCTGCAATTGCTGGAGAGAAAGCAAATACTGCCTGAATTCCTCCTGCTATTCCTTTGCTCACGATATCAGTAACCGGTCCGATTACAATCAAAGCCACAGGGAAAACAATTGCGAAATCCACTACCGGAATAACAATACTCTGAATAATCTTCGGAATGACTTTCATCAACCCTTTTTCCAGTTTCGACTGCGCATAGACGGTTAAAAGAATGGGCAGTACAGAGCTTGGATAGCTGATCAGCTTTACAGGAATTGAGAAAAATGTAACAGCAACTTCCTTATTGCCAAACAGAGCTGTCATGGACGGATAACACATAGCACATGCGATTGCCATGGAAATAAACGGCTTTGCGCCAAATTTCTGTGCTGCACAATATGCCAGGAAAATAGGCAGGAAATAGAAAATACCGTCTGATGCAGCATAAAGTATGGTATAAGTAGTAGAAGTTTTATCAAGCAGAGACAGGGTTGTGAAAAATACGAGAAAACCCTTTAAAAGTCCTGCTCCGGCAAATGCCCCCATAAAGGGCATAAAGATACCGGAAATAAGATCTGTCATCTTCTCCATAAAGCTGCTTTTTTTGTTTCCTGATGCGGAATGGTCTGTTTCTTCTGATTCATTCTGATTTTTGTCCCCAATGGAAGTGTTCAGTAAAATCTGGTCATAAACATCTTCCACATCACTTCCAATTACAACCTGATACTGACCGCCTGCCTGCATTACCTTAATAACACCCTGCATATTTTTCAGTGTTTCCGTATCCGCCTTGCTTTCGTCTTTTAACTTAAAACGAAGCCGTGTGATACAGTGGGTCAGGGAATTTACATTTTCTTCCCCACCAACATGTTCTACAATATCTTTGGCTAATTTTGAATAATCTGCCATAATGATACCTCCCTAAATTTTTTTATCAAAAAAGCCTGGTTATCCCCTATCATTTAAGAGAATAACCAGGCTTTGCTGAACTGAATCATAACACTGCCTAAAACTAACTGTTTTTTAATTGTGACAGATGAACTGCCAGATAAACTAATTCATCGTGTCCTGCTTTATAATGATATTTATCTTCAATGTATTGACATACCTTCTGGCTGCAACGATATTCATCGGGGTAGTTCCTAAGCAGCTCTTCTAACATACGCGCCCCGCCATGCTCTTTATAATAATACTTTTTCATGACACGCTGGGCAAAGAATTTCAAATGGGTCATATATCGGTAATAGGGAAGCGAATCTTCCTTCACCTGAAAATTCAGTTCTGACATAATCAGATCATTGAGTTCGCTCACCATGACAATCATCTTTTTCGCATTACCGCTTATCTGATTATGCCGGGCTGTTACAAAATGCATAGCCACAAATCCCGCCTCATCATTGGATAACCTGTAACCAAATTTGGATTCAATTAAATCCAGCATCTTTTGTCCGACCTTATATTCGTCCGGATAAAACCGTATAATATCATGTAAAATGGAGTTGGGTACGACTAGCCCCTGCTGAAAATTTTCTACTGCATGATAAATATGATCGACCAGGGAAATATGAATGGTTTCATTGAGAGTCATATCAAAGACCTGAACTGCAAAATCAATGACATCCTCTGCAACCATGATGTATTCCTGGGGCACTGTATCAAGTATTTCCCGGAACTGACTTTTATGGTTTTTATCTTTCAGAATAAATTGTTTTTCAACCCGCTCCTGATCGATGGCATCGCCGATACGGCTTTTAAATCCAAGTCCGCTTCCAAGCAGCAGGACATCCTGTCCATTTTCATCGTTTGATATCACAGCATTTGTATTTAAAATCTGCTTAATAACCATTTTCATAAAAGTTTCCTCGATCTCAATGTGTAAAAAAACATAATGCTACAGATGGATTAAAAACAAAAAAAACAAGCGTGCACCAAATAAAACAGATGCAGACTTGCCTAATTTAATAGTAACACTCCTGTAAACTACGTAAAGCTTATCACAGGAGTGTTGCAAAGGCAATCGGTATTTTAACCAATATTGATTCATATATTTTGTACACATTTACTGTTTTTAACCTTATGTTTCTATTGTTTTTTATAACTTAATGGCTTTATCTGCAGCTATATTTTGACCGGAGTATATTTTTTGCGAGGTCCATGGCTGATCCTCATCTGACCAGAACGGGTCCTCCTGCAAAAGCCCCAGAGCCAGAAATACTGTTGTACATAAATACAAACTGCCAGTATTGATATACCGCTCTCCCAAATCCGGCTGATAGCCGCAGACACCGGTTTTCAACCAGCCGTTTTCATCAAATATACCTGGTCCATCGATAATCCGTTTCATCACTGCAGTCAGGGCACAGCGCACCTGCGCAGGAGTAAGTTCCTCTGGAAGGCTGTGGTACAGGGCCATCTGCGATAAAGTCTGAAATGCGCCAAACCGGTAGCATACGGAACGTCCTACGATTGGAAATCTCCCCTCCGGAGAAATCATCCTCTCCAAAATTGCTGCATACCGCTTTGAACGCTGCCAGACTACAGGCAGCATCTCCTGTTCCATATCTTTAATACAATTCATAATATCCAGCAACATCGGTTGTATGACAAAGCTGTTGTAATAGTCAAAATGAAATACTTCTCCATCTCCGTAAAGTCCGTCCCCTTTATACCAGCCAAGCATCTTACGGACACAGTTACGAATCCGGTCCTTGTCATACTCTCCTCCCAGAAGATAAAGGCCGGTCTCTACCATGGCGCTGAATAAGACCCAGTTATTATCTAACGGCTGAATCCTTCTGGTAATCATCAGGCAGCGAATCAGCTGCTCCTTTGTTTTCCCATCCATATTGCCAACAAGACTGTTTTGTGCTCTTACCAGGGCACTGCATAAAAACGCTGCATCTACCAGAGGCTGCCTTTCATCCTCTTCTCCTCCAAATATCATATAGTCTTTGGCTTTCGGATCGGTTGCGTTGGCCAGTGCCTTATGAAAAAGCTTCCGACAGGAATCCTGCATCTTTTTTTCTTGTCCGGTGAGGCCCTCCAGTTCCAGCCATGGACTGATCCCATAAGCGGTACGCCCAAATGTCTCCAGCAATGCATTTTTATGGCAGCTGGGATTTGTATTGGGCAGGTGTACCTTTAAACTGTCATTTGCCAGATTTTCAAGTACCGGCAGAGAGATTTTAAGCATTGTATTTAACCAGTATGATCTTACCTCAGTCTTCATGGACATAATGTGATTCCTTTCTTTTACCAGATAAATAAATCTTTTTCGGCCAGTTTCAAAACAGCCTCTATAAAGTAATAATCAGCATAAATCATTGGGAAATTGTGTCTCGTATCATGGTAAGCTGCAGAACAGTTTTCCAAAAGATTATCAATGTCGGGATTCCAGTTACAACGGCTCTCATCCAGTGCCTTTAAAAGACGAATGGCTGAATTAATGTAAACATGCTTCTCAGATTCTTTGACATATTTGGAAAGTTCAATCATTGCGCAGGCAGAACAGGCCGCAGCCGTAGAATCTTCCCAGCTGCAGGTCTGTGGCTGGGCGAAATCCACAGGGATCAGACTGCTGTCCGGGATATTGGCAATAAAATAATTTGCAATGACCTTAGCAGTATTCAGATACGATTCTTTTTGTGTATGTCTGTAACTTAAAACGAACCCATAAATTCCCCATGCCTGTCCTCTTGTCCAGGAAGATCCATCTTCGTATCCCTGACCTCCGTGGGATTTTATCATTTCACCGGTTTCCGGATTAAATTCAACGATATGGTTGACCGAACCATCGGGCCTTACAAAACAGGTCTGTGCCATGTCCGCATGGTTAACCGCTATATGCCGATATCTGGGGTCCTCGGTTTCCTTCCATGCCCAGTATAACAGCGGCAGATTCATCATGCAGTCAATAATTGCCCAGCCAAGGTGTTTTTCTCCTCCCCATTCATTCCATGCACGAAGGAAATGTCCGGCAGGATTGTAACGTCCCGCCAGCAGTTCTGCCGCCAGTAGTCCTCTGTCTCGGGACTCCTGGCTTCCCGTAATACGGTAATTGGCCACTGCCGAGGGAAGCCATTTAAACCCATTATCGTGATCCAGTTTTGCCGGCATCAGAAAATTCTGATCCATCTTCTGCTCTGTTTTTACTGCAATCTCTTTATACAGATTATTTCCGGCGACATGATACATCTGCCACATGATTCCAGCCCAGAAACCATTGGTCCACCAGTAGATCTTCTCCTGGGAGTAATCATTGAAAACTCCGTTTTCCGCCGTATATGGTATCTTGTTCTGATTGCGTTCTGCTACAAAAATCATTTTTGATTTAATTTTTTCCAGAGTTTCATCCACCCACAATTCCTGGCTCACTGATAATTTCATAGATACCCCTTTCTTAAAACCCAACCTTTTTATAAAAAAAAACAAGTATGCACCAAAAACAGATGCAGACTTGCCTAATTTAATAGTAACACTCCTGTGAACTATCTAAAGCTTATCACAGGAGTGTGAAAGAAATCAACTATTATTTGTAAACTTTTACAGACTTTCCCCATTGGTTGCGATCACATTTTTGTACCAGTCAAAGGATTTTTTCTTATATCTGTTTAATGTACCAGTTCCGTCATCATTTCGGTCCACATAGATAAAACCATACCGTTTCTTTAATTCCGCAGTTGAAGCACTGACTAAGTCAATGCAGCCCCAGCTTGTGTATCCCATAACCGGGACTCCGTCTTCTATGGCTTCCCCTACCTGAATCAAATGATCTCTTAAATAATTAATCCGGTAATCATCAAGGACTGTCTTTGTTCCATCCGGCTGTGTTACAAGCTCATCAACTGCTCCCAATCCGTTTTCCACAATAAACAGAGGTTTCTGCCACCGGTCATAAAACTGATTGAGCACATAGCGAAGTCCCTGGGGATCGATCGCCCAGCCCCATTCACTTTGTTTTAAATAGGGATTTGTTACGCCGCCCATGAGATTTCCTTCTCCTGCCTGTGCCTTGGAATGGTCAGCGGCTTCACAAATACTCATGTAGTAGCTGAATGATACGAAATCCACAGTATGATCCTTTAACAGCTCTTCATCCCCATCTGCCATCTCAATCTGAATATTATTTTCCCTGAAATACCGTTTCATATAACCAGGATACTGGCCTCTGACATGCATATCGCCAAAAAATGTATTCATATGATCTGATTTCATGACTGCAATTACATCATCCGGATTTGAGGTCAGGGCATACATTGGCATGCTTAAGATCATACAGCCGATTTTGCAGCCGGGCATCATCTCATGGCCGATTTTCGTAGCCAGTGCACTGGCCACCAGCTCATGGTGAATGGCCTGATAAAGATCCTGTTTCTTTAATTTGCTCTTATCTGTATAAATTCCCCCGCTTAAAAACGGTTCATGAAGCACGGAATTTATCTCGTTAAATGTCAGCCAGTATTTTACCTTTCCACCGAAGCGCTTAAAAATTGTTCTGACATAGCGCTCATAAAAGCTGATCATATCCCGGTTTATCCATCCATCATACTGAATGGATAGGTTTAAAGGTGTCTCATAATGAGAAATCGTTACCAGCGGTTCAATTCCATGTTTTAGTAATTCATCAAATAAATCATCGTAAAACTGAAGCCCTTTCTCATTGGGTTCTTTCTCATCCCCATTTGGGAATATCCGGCTCCAGGCAATTGAGGTGCGGAACACTTTAAAACCCATTTCTGCAAAAAGCTTAATATCGTCCTTGTATCGATGGTAGAAGTCAATTCCTACCAGCTTCATATTATCTGGAGTGGGTTCTTTTGTTATTGGTCCTTTAATACCGCGTGGAGTCACATCCTGGGTACTTAACCCCTTTCCGTCTTCGTTATATGCTCCTTCACACTGGTTCGCAGCCACTGCTCCTCCCCATAGGAATCCATCTGGAAATTTCATATAGCAGTTAATCCTCCTTTTCCTTTTATTGAGATGTCGACTATAATAACAGATTTTTTTGAAATAAACAACTTACAAAAAAATTGAAGTATCATTCAATCATGTTTATAATAAAGGGAGAAATCCAAAAAGGGGGATAATTGATGTTTCAGATAGGTGAATTTTCAAAGCTGACCCATGTAACAATTCGTATGCTCCGATATTATGATGAGGCAGGGCTTTTAAAACCTGCTGAAATAGACTCCTGGACGGGATATCGTATGTATTCTGCAGACCAGATACCGATATTGAACAAAATTATCTATCTTCGTGACAGCGGTTTTACTGTTTCAGAAATTGCGGCAGCTCTGACTATCGAAAATGACGCCTCTTTAGTAACGCAGCTGGACAGGAAGCAGTTGGAGGTAAAACAGGCAATCCAGGCTGAACAAGAAAAAATAAATAAAATAGAGCTTGCAAAAAATGAACTATTAAATAAAAAAAGTGAAATGCATTATAACATTTCAATTAAATCCATACCAGGTTGTCCGGTTCTTTCCTTACGCCGCACAATACCGGATTATTACGCAGAGGGTGATTTATGGCAGGAGTTATCCGACTTTGCAGCTGAACATCAGATACAAATATCAAAAAATACGTTCTCTATCTACTATGATACCGAATACAGGGAAAAAGATGTAGACGTTGAGTTATGCGCACCTGTTAAAAGACAGGGGAAAAATATAGATGGCTTTACGTTTAGAAACGTTGATCCGGTACCAATGATGGCATGCACAATGGTATACGGAGCCTTTTCAAATATTGCTGGCGCTTACCTTGCATTTGCACAATGGCTGCATGAAAACAGCCAGTATGAAATGTCTTCACCAACCAGACAACTCGTACACCGCGGGCCGTGGAATGAAAGCAGCCCTGAAAAATATCTGATTGAGATTCAGATACCACTTAAAAATAAATAGCCCAATTTCTCTTTTTAACCGCTTGACTCTCACATGGTGTGAGGGGTTATGCTCTGCTTGAAATCAAGAAAATGGAGGAAAAATACATGAATAATTTTACAGTGAAACCAATTGGAACGGTTCATAACAACGATGACGGCACGTTTATTGAGGTATATGAACACTATATTCCAGCTCTGCAGGCATTGGAAGGATTCAGCAATATTAATATCTTCTGGTGGTTCAGCGATTTTGATGATGATCAATCCCGCTCAACGCTGCAGGCAGAGCAGCCCTATAAAGGCGCTCCCGAAGTAATAGGGGTTTTTGCCACAAGATCACCGTTTCGTCCTAATCCAATTGCTTTGACCACAGTCGATGTGATCCACATTGATTATGAAAGAGGGATCATACAAATTGCTTTTATTGACGCTAACGATAATACACCGGTGATTGACATTAAACCCTATACACCAAGCTTTGACAGGGTAGAAACTCCTGGTGTACCTGCATGGTGCAGTGATTGGCCTAAAAGTACAGAAGAATCCGCCTGTTTTGCATGGGAAGAGGTATTCAATTTTTAGGAGGGCTTATGAGCTTAAAAGATTATATCAATCATAAGCCAGTACTTCATTCAGAAAGACTTATGTTGCGAGAACTTATGCCTTGTGATGTTTCCGATTTGAAAGAATGGTCAGGCGAGAACTCCCTATACCAGTATTGGGGAAAACGTCCCGGAAAAAGTGATTTAAATCCGGAGCTTCTCTTCCAGAAAAAGGATAAACCGACGAAAAGTTTTCATTGGGGGATTATTCATAAAGCAAATAATAAGGTTATTGGAGAACTATGGATATACTTAATTGAGAATGATCGAATGGCAAAAGTTGCTTTTCGACTTTCTCCTGCCTACCAAGGCAAGGGCATAATGACAGAAGCATTATTTCGGGTTGTTACATTCTGTTTTGAGGAAACGGAGCTGCAGCGATTGTGGTCTGATGCCCATATTTTAAATTATGCTTCCTGTAAAACACTTGAAAAAGCAGGATTTAAGCGTGAAGGACATATCCGTAACGGCAAAATGGTAAATACTTACTGTGACTACTATTTATATGGTATGTTGAAAGATGACTATACTGGTCAATATGTTAAACCGTAATATCAGCAAGTAAAATCAAGAATTCTGATTTCTTATCGGTTATAATTCTTTTAGAGCGATTGAAACGAGGTGAACAGGGAAATGTACGAATGGCACAAGCAAATTCAGCTAATTGTTGATGAAATCGATGAATCAATCAGACAGCATCATGATGAATCGCTGACTCTTAAATTTCTTTCCCGCAAACTTGGTTATTCTGAATTTCATACAACCAGAAAATTCAAAGAAATATCAGGTATGCAGTTCAGAGAATATTTACGGCTCAGAAGGTTAGCCTTTGCGTTAAAAGAGGTTCGTGACAGTGAAAAAAGTTTTTTAGACATTGCTTTTGATTATGGTTTTTCATCCCATGAAGCCTTTACCAGAGCGTTTAAGAATTCCTATGGTATCACTCCAAGTGAATACCGGAAAACGCCCAAACCTGTAGTTCTTCGTACTAAAATAACCCCTTTCGACCGCTACTTTTTAGGATTTGGAGAAATTGGCATGATGAAATCGGAAAATGATGTAAAGATTTATTTTGTTACCATTCCAGCACACAAATTTTTGCACATTAAAAACTACGAAAGCAATGGATATTGGGATTTTTGGCAGAAACAAAGTCTGATTCCAGGACAGGACTGCGACACCATCTGCGGCTTACTGGATAGTATTAAGGGCAAACTGGATGACGAAGGCGGAACGGAATCAAACAGCGGCAGCGGCCAGATTATGGCTTATATGAATGACCCAGACGGACGGCTTTGCGATTGGGGAATCCCACGCACAGAGTGTTATGGAGTCCGCCTTCCTGCTGATTACAAAGGCGAAGTACCGACTCAAATGCTTCTGATTGATGTGCCGGAAGCAGAGTATATTACATTTGAACACGGACCATTTGATTATGAACAGGAAAACCGAAGTGTGGAAGAAAAGATTGAAAAGGCAATGACGGACTTTGATTTTTCAGATACCGGCTACTGCTTTGATACTTCTCCCGG
>SVDT01000146.1 GCA_015057775.1 Paenibacillaceae bacterium
AGGATAATCGGAACAATGGCGATGGCAGAACCTGCGAACAGAATGTTCCACGCTGCCGCCCCGTCTCCGGCATTCTGAAGAGCAACGACTCCTACGGTCAGGGGACGAAGCTTTTCATTGGTCATGGTAAAGATTAAAGGAAGGATGTATTCGTTCCAGCCGCCGCGGAATGATAACAAAGCAACACTTGCCAAAGCCGGTTTTATAACAGGTAAAATAACTCTGTAGTAAATTCCGAAAAAGCTGCAGCCATCTATTTTTGCTGCTTCATCCATTTCCTTAGGGATGCTGTTCATAAATCCATGAATCAGGAATACATAGGTTGCCTGGCCGCCACCGGCTGAGATCAGTATGATGGAGATCAGTGACTTGTTCATGTGCAGTTTTACAGCCAGTTCAAACAGAGGACGGAGTGCAACGCTGCCTACATTGATAAACATGAACATTACCATGGAATTATAAATAAGGCTTTTCAGCTTGAATTCTTTTCTGGAAAATACATAGCCTGCCATACTGCTTACAGTAAGGGAAACTGCCATTACACCAAAGCTGAGTACAAGGCTGTTCATGGTGTATCTTGAGAAATTCGCCATTTCCCATGCCTGTTTGTAGTTATCCAGAATGAATTTCTGGGGAAGCAGATTTACGCCGCCTCGTACCAGTTCGTTATTGGTTTTAAAGGAACCAAACAGGATATAAATAACCGGATAAACAGTGAAAAATGCCAGTGTTGCAAGAAGAAGAAAAATAACAACATTAATCATTTTAGTCTTTCGGGATTCTACGGAATGCCCTGTTCTTTCTTTTGCCATTGTTTTCTCCCTCCTATGAAATGTCATCCATTTTTTTGCTGATCTTCAGATATATGATGGTGATAACTCCTACGATAAGCGCCGAAACGATGCTGAGAACGGAGCCGTATCCAATCTGCAGCGGGGTTTTTGCTCTTGAAGTGCCAAATACCATCTGGAAAATGTAGGAAAACATCACATGAGTCCGGTTGTTGGGACCACCTGCCGTCAATACCAGTATGGATTCATAATCTTTAAATGCGGTGGTAATGGCAAGCATGATAACCACTTTTAATACAGGTCCAAGCATTGGGAGTGTGATCTTGAAAAAGGTCTGAATTCCGTTTGCCCCGTCAATCTGTGCACTTTCGTATACGTCTGAAGGAATACCTGCCAGACCGGAAATCAGGAGGATCATGTAATTTCCAAAACCTCCCCAGACTGCTACTATGACCACTGCTGCCATGGCGGTCTTTCCGCTTCCCAGCCAGTCGATTGGCTGCTGTATTACTCCTATGCGCTGCAGGAATGCATTTAAGACTCCGTTATAAGTTGCAAAGATAAAATACCAGATGAGACTGTATACCGCTGAGCTGATGACAGTGGGTAGGAAATAGATGCCCTGCATCAGTCCGCTTCCAAACCGTTTTCTCTGTAAAAGCACTGCTGTCATCAGAGAAAGAGGCAACAGAAAGACAAGCTTTAAAATAGCATATTCAAAGGTGTGAAGAACACTGTTCCAGTATATTCCATCTCCGGTAATACGTTTGAAGTTTTCAAATCCTACAAAATATGCCTTAAAACCATTGTAATCATAAAAAACATATCGAATAAGCCATGTAAATGGATACACCGACATTACCAGGATAAAAAAGATGGTGGGAATCAGCATCAGCCACATAGGGATATCACCATGATCCCAGCTCTTTTTGAACCGGCTTCCCAAAGATTTGTTTGAATTCATTTCCTTCACTCCTTATTTTTATTCTATAATCGTTTTCCGCTCCTGCCCGCCCAGTGAAAGAAAGGCTGCTGCAAGACAGCAGTTCTGTTTGCAGCAGCCGTAATACCAATTTACTTATCCAGATATTCCACTGTGCCTGCGCCTGGATGAAGAGGATCATAATCCTTAATAACCACACGTTTTGTCTTGCCCATTTTTACTTCTTTATCCAGAGCATCATTATAGGTCTGATTTAATTTTGCAATTGTTTCATCAATTGATGGTCCTTCCGGGAGACATGCATTCCAAAGTGCGTCTCTGTAATTCTCGCCGTCTGGTGTTACAGATGGAGCAACAGGATATACTGCTTCATAATCAGCACCTGCAAAATCTGCCATTCTTCCGGTTTTGCTCTTATCAATCTTGCTTTCCATATATTTAGAGATTGGCAGAGAATAACCGCCTTCTAAATAACCTTTTAAAACTTTTTCAGAACCAAAATATTCAATAACTTCCCATGATTCCTTTGGATGCTCAGTAAATGCACTCATCATCCAGCCAGTGTTTGGAGAGCAGGTTTCCGCACCTTTGATCTCACCGTCTAAAGTTGGCAGCTGTGCAACGCCCCACTGAACTTTAGCCGGGAACTGCTCAGTTAAAACGGTTGCTTCCTGGGACGCATTGCCATGAATTGCTGCATGACCTTCTGCAAACTGTACACGAACCGGGTCAATCTTCATGGAAGTGGAACCTGGAAAAACGCTTTGATCCTGAAACATCTGGCGTACGGTTTCAAGGTATGGTTTAAATCCGGTAAAATCAAATTTACCTTCTTTGTAGTTATATAATTTAACTCCGCTCATTTCAGCAGAATGCTCCAGCCAACGCTCGAACGGGCCGCTTGCTCCCGGGAAAATGATGCCGTAATAATCGCCTTTTCCAGCCTCTGTAATCTTCTTTGCCATTTCCGGAAGCTCACTGATCTTTGTTGGTGGTTTCAGTCCCAGCTTATCAAAGACATCTTTGTTGTAGATCATTCTGGCACCGCTTCTTTTGCCGCATGGAACCCAGTAAATCTTATCTCCTACTACGTTGCAGCCTTCGTATAAGTGCTGATCAACCTCATTTACTTTTTTGAATTCATCAGTCAGGTAATCATTTAAAGGCTGGATAATTCCATTATCTGTGAAGTTTTTAAAATCATCTCCGTTAATCTGAGAGAATATATCCGGTGACTGTCCGGAATTAGCCGCCATGGACAGTAAGTTTTCGTAGTTCTCTGTCTGTACCACATAATCAAGTACGATATGATCATTTGTTTTATTAAATTCATCCACCACCTTATTCATGTACTCCAGATCATGACGGTTATCTGTCCAGATAGTGATTTTCACCTTATCTGATGAAGCGGAATCCTTTTTTGTTTCTCCCCCTGCTGCTGCAGTTGTTGTTTCCTGCCCCCCTGATGCCGGTGCCGCAGTCGTTTGCTCTGCACTCTTTGCCCCACATGCAGTTAATGCAGATGCAGCCATCATACAGGCCATGCTCATTGCTGCCAGTCGTTTTGTTTTTCTCATAATTTCTGCTCCCTTCTTTTTGTTAACTATTACCTTCTTGTTGGTGATGTGCCTTAATAATAAATCATTTTCTCGAATGAAAACACCACTTTTTCTACTATGCATGTAACATTTTTTACGAAATATACTACTCATGGCCTTTCGCCTTGATTTTCATTATGCACAATGCTATAATTGCCTTGCTTTTTAATACGAACTGAGGAAAGGATGCCGCTATGAACCCAATATCCATGATTACTTTGCTGATTGTAGACGATGAAGCGGAGATCCGTTCCGGTCTTAGGTCCATTATTCCCTGGGAGGATTATTCAATCACACTGATCGGGACTGCTGCCAATGGCGCGGAGGCCCTGGATAAAATCCGCTTTTATGAACCGGATATTGTAATAACTGATATTCAAATGCCAGGAATGAGCGGACTCGAGCTGGTACGGCGCGCGAAAGAGGAACAGTTTGACTGTTCTTTTGTTATATTGAGCGGTTATGACGAATTTGAATATGCGAGAAATGCGATTCGGTATGGGGTAAAGGAATATTTACTGAAGCCCATTTCCATCAGAGATTTAACCGAACTGATCCAGAATTTAAAAGAAGAAATCTTAAGTAAACGGGACTATCACAGCGATCAGCTTTCTACACTGAGAAAACTGCGCAAAGCCCAGGTTTCCCTGCGTAAACAAAACTTAATCCCCCAGCTTCTTCGTGGTGAGCTTTCCGCCATGGAACTGAATAAGGTAATTGAGGAATATGGTCTTTCTATACGGGATAAGGAAAGCTGCGCCGTTTTAATCCAGGCATATTCCACGTATCAGTATACAGAAGAAACGTCTGAACTGGCATATACACTTGTCCCTTTAATGGAAGCTCTGGAAGAAGGATTAAGCGGGTTACCGGCACTGATCTCTGATTATCCTCCTGCCGGTCTTGTATTAATTGTAAATCTTCCGTTTCAGTCAGACCATTGGGACTCTCTTCATAAAATGCTGGAACATTATATTAACAGAATAAACATTGACGGGATGGTCTGTGTTACAGCTGCCATTGGCAAACCCGTTTCTTCTCTCTGTGGAATCTCCGCCTCTATCCAGGATGCAAGGCATATCATTACCTGGCATATTTATCCGGAAGCTGGCGCTGTTCTTGATTTTGCTGTTCTTGAATCGGGACAGCCCCCGGTCATTATGCCTGGTGACGATCTTTTGGAAGCTGTTTTAAAAGATGACAGAGATAACATACAGGCCCGTTTTAAACTCTATTTAGAGAAACTGACCACTCCTGTTCTTCCTCCACCGTCTTATCTTTACAGTATGTGCAATTATTTAATCATTACATTGCAAAGCCAGTTGTCCCGGTATCTTGACGGACCGCCGAAAAGCTATACCGGCAATTCCTTTGCAGCATTGCAGAGTTTAAATTCTTTGGAGGATATTGAGATCTTTATGGTAAAGGTCCTTTCCGGATTTGCAGAGGAGCTGACGGTAAGCCAGGCTGCAAAGAACGATCCATTAATTCAGAAAGCCCTTGATTACATTAATAAAAATCTCTTAAAAAATCCCAGAACCGAAGATGTATGCAATTATCTGGGACTGAGTAAAAGCTATTTCAGCACTTATTTTAAAAATAAAACACAGCTGAACTTTCGGGATTATACCCTGGATTTAAAGATCAACTATGCTCAGGAACAGTTGAAATTTCAGGAACATACATCAGGAGAAGTCTCCCTGCTCCTTGGCTATGAAGATTACCGCTCCTTCAGCCGTGCCTTTAAGGCAAGAACCGGGCTTACACCTTCGGAATATCAAAAACAGTTTGCTGCCGGAGAAAGGAGCAGTTAATGATTAAGTGGTTTGCCAATTTAAAATTCCGTTACCAGTTAGTGACCGGAATGATTTTCATTACATCGGCTGCTCTTTTTCTCATTGGACAGGTGTCTTATTTCTATTTTTATGAACGAAACACCAATGAAGTATTAAGAAGAGCCAGAAGCTCCGTAGAGATGGCCGGAGATTCCCTTTCCTACCAGTTTAATTCTCTCTCGGCTGCTACCAATCATCTTCTGGTAAAGGAGCCCTTTCCTAAGATGATCGCCGCTATCAACAACTACAATTTTACCGGTTATGCCAGATATTTCACGACTGCTACTGCTGTTACGGATTCATTCCTGCAAAATCATGATCTTGTAACCAATGTGCTGGTATGCGGTGATGATCAAATTATGTTCAGCCCCACCTCTCTGGGCATCAGCAGTCATTTTGACCAACTTCTTCCGGAGAATATCTGGCAATATCCGCGCATTACCGTACTACCCACCCGTTTCAGCAATATGTTTGGCAAAAAAGGGGTGATTCCGGTTTCCTATCCGGTCTCCAGTATTCTGTCGTCCAAGCATCTGGCTTATCAGGATATACCCAACTGCAGAAAAGTCCGGTTCATTCTTCTGGTTGACACGGAGCAGATCCGGGATTATTTTAACCGGATGTCCAACCGCTACACTTACTGTATGTATCTGGCAGATGAGAACGGACAGCCTTTGGATATTACGGAAAAAGAGTATCCGGATGCATTTCTTCCCCAAATCTGTAAGTGGGTCGCAGATGGTTCACCCGGACAGGAAGGGACGGTTCAGGCGGATAATGAAGATCTGTTTCTGACCATGGATAAGATCAAATTCTGTAATTTAAATGTGGTTCACATGACAAAAAAATCGGCTCTCACCGGGGATATTAAGGAGATTCGTTCCTTCTTTATTCTGGTATGGATTGCCTGTTTTCTTGCGGCTGTTTTACTCAGCCTGGCTCTGTCCGGCCTTCTTACCAGAAATTTACGGGTGCTGGGTACAATTATTCGAAGCATCAACGACAAAACCTATACCAAACGGAAGGAATTTAATCATACAGACGAAATCAGCCTTCTGGGCGTCCAGTTAAACCAGATGTACGATACCATACAGCTGCAGCTTTTGCAGATTAAGGATGAGGAACAAAAAAAGGCAATGGCGGAAATACAGATGATGTCGGAACAGATTAATCCTCATTTTCTTTACAATACTCTGGAATGTATTCATTTCCAGATATTAAATGGCCATTCAAAAACTGCAGAAGGAATGCTTGAAAGTCTGGGAAAATACTTACGGACTACTCTGAGTTTTGGAAAGACAATGATTTCAGTGGAAAAAGAAGTGGAACACGTCACTTCCTATATGGAAATCATGAACCGTCATTCTTCAAACGGGATCCAGATGGAAACACAAATTGATCCTTTATTAAAAGACTGCCAAATTATGAAAATACTGCTGCAGCCCCTGGCAGAAAACTGCATACGCCATGGTTTCGACGGTTTCATAAGCGGCCTTGAACCGGTTCCTCCCAGGATTGATATCCTGATATCATCAGCTGATGACAACAAAATCAGGATTGAAGTAACGGACAATGGCAAGGGAATTGATGTTGAAGTGGCAAATGCCTGTATTACAGAAAATTCTTCAGAGTCTCATAAGCATTTTGGATTATCCAATATACAAAAGAGACTGAAAGCATGTTATGGGGATTCTTTTCACATCACATTTCAAAGTATTCCTTATTTAAAAAACAGCGTTATTATTGAACTTCCCAGGGATATTTAAAAACCGGATCAGTGTGGTTTTTTCCATGCTGATCCGGTTTTTTCACCAATCTGCCATGTATCTTCCAGTTTTATTGTATTATATTACTATATCATTTATTTAAAATACTATATGTTTTATAACATTGTAAAAATATATTTATGCATATATATCTTTATAACAGTTGACAACATTAATTATTACTTTTATAATTTATTTTAACAATACTTCTAATTAAACATCAAGTTACTTCAAGGAGTGCCATTATGCCTAAACAAAAAAAAGTTTTAACTGACCGGGAAATGGATATTTTAAATATACTTTGGTCGTCAGAAAGCCCTTTAATTGCATCTGAAATTGCGAACAGTGACCCTTCCTTAACTATTAATACGATTCAGGTTGTATTAAGGAATCTGTTAAAAAAGAAACTGATTGAAGTAGCTGATATTGTGTATAGCGGTACTGTTCTATGCCGCAGTTACCGTCCAACAGCAGAATCTAAAGATTTTACACTGCAGAAATTCATTACAGAATTTAAAAATATGAAGAGCATCACTACACCAAGACTGGTTGCATCACTTTTAGAACATGAAAAGAATGAGGAGGCAGTTATTGCTGAACTTGAGAAATTATTAGAAGAAAGAAGACGTAATCTTAACAGGGAGGAGTAATATGGAATTCTCTATCCTTTCTCTTTTGACAATGACATTTTTCAGCAGTTTACTCATTGTCATAATTTATTTTGTCCTGAGAGATAATCGTATGATAGAACGGATTGGAATGGCTGCGCTGGCTATGTGCATTGGTGCAACCATATTAAGATTATTTATCCCATTTGAGCTGACCACATCAAGAAACATGCCAATAGGAAAACTTCTTCCTGCATTGATACGTTTCCTTGAAATTCGGATCATTCAATCAGGCGGGATCACCATCAGTCTGTTAGATGCCCTTTATATAATTTGGGTGTCCGGTATCATCATACAGCTGGTAAAAACATTTTATATCTACACCCGTTTCGCAAAGACTATCACAAATAGCTGTTCCGTTATAGATGACGAAGTAAAAGAAGCTTTCTATCAATTAAATAGTGATTATAACAAACCTTTTTCAATACAGATTATACAAACTGATTTAATATCTACGCCAATGGTTTTCGGATTTTTCCGCCCCCGGATTATCCTGCCTGAGATTAAGCTTACAACCGAAGAATGGTACTGCATTTTAAAGCATGAATTATCCCATTATATTTGTGGTGATTTATGGGTGAAGTTCCTGGTGGAATTTTTATGCGCCATCTATTGGTGGAACCCTTTTGTCTATTTATTTAGCAATCAGATATCCAAAGCACAGGAAATACATATTGATCTTTACGTGACTAAATCCATGAATGAGGAAGACCGAATAAAATATCTGGAATGTCTGATAAAAATTGCTAAGATTCCCGTCAGCAGGAAACTGAATAAATGGATTTTGTCTTTCAACGGTGAAAGCAGGAATATTTTGTCCCAGCGTTTTAACATTATTTTAAATCGCCCCAATTCATCAGACGAAACAAAGGGGGGAATATTTTTAACCTTATTATTACCGGTTTTACTCCTGCTAGCCTTGTCTTTTAGCATCGTTTTTGAACCATATTCAATCAAACCACAGGATGCGGCTGATACGGTTGAATTGACTAATCAGAATAGTTACTTAATACAAAATCCGGAAAGTGGCTACGATGTTTATTTAAATGGCCAGTTTTATGGACATATAGATGAAATCAAAGACTCATTTTCTGATTTACAAATTTATAAAAACATTACGGAGGTGTCCAACAATGAAAAAAACAGGTAAAAAATTATTAGCTGCTATTGTAGTGAGTTTAAACCTTGCAGCACTTGGTTCAGAGGTTGTATATGCAGAACCTTCTACCCAGCAGCCTGCTGTTCCACCAGTATTAAGTACATATGATACCCAGTCTTACAGTCCATTATCAGACATCATTGGCTGGAGATACAAATCAGTAGATGGTCATGTATACCGGCGTCAATACAATTATTCTAAGGAAAAATGGATCGGTGATTGGGAAGCCTGCTAGTACTCAAAAGCATCAAGAAATAGTCTTGATGCTTTTTCCTTTTATAAAAACCATATCTGATCAGCTAAGATCCGATTCGTTCTTTTCATTAAGCAATTTCTTTCTCTCTGCCAATAACAGTTCCAGTTCTTCTATTACTTTCTCCTCATTTTTTTCATGTTTCAGTAAAGTGGCAACTAAATTAGGTATGGAAACCTTATCATTTTCCTGAAATTGCCCAATAAACCGCTGCACTGCCATCTCTTTTTTAGATAACGCCGGCTTATAACTGCGGGTTAAGACTGTACCGCTATAAACGATATCATCCACTTCAATGTATTTTTTATCCAACAGTTTTCTAATAACGGACTGTACCGTGTTTATATTCAATGATTCGTCCATTTTAGTAATCTCTGAAGCAACCAATGGTCTGCTGCTTTCCCAAAGTATTGTCATTACATCCAATTCTCTCTTTGTTAATGATAGCTCCGTCTTTCCACTGGGCATTTTAATTCATTACCTCCTGTTTAAAAATCCAATTATATATTTTAAAGATATACTTTTTTTTTTACTTTGTCAATATTACTGCTCTTTTACTTACTTTGTCACTTGACAAATAATGTATTTTTATGTTTTAATGATATTGTAAAATAAATAATTAATCAATATTTATTTTACGTCAAAGCAAAGAAGGGGGGGGATTCCTTTGTTTGTTTAAAGTTTTACACACAGATACCAATCGTATAACACAAATTATTTGGAGGGTGAACAATGAAAACAGCTAAAAAAGGTAAAATACTGGTGGCATTGACATGTGCATTCCTGATGACAGCATCAGGAACTGCATTAGCAGCAAATCATAGCTTTACGTTCAAGTTTACTGATTTAACTAACAAGACTACATCCAGCTATGCAAAGAGTGATAATTCTCAATCCTGGTATCTTTCATTGGATAATAGCGGATCAAACAACATGTCTTCTGCCAATATTTTTGGCTGCAAAATGAATCGTACAAGCAATAACAACGTAGATATATACCATACGTTTTCTAATTACGTAAGTGGTTATGGAATTAGTTACCAAAGTAAGGTATATAAAAATGATAACATGTACATGGGAGCAAAGAAAGATAGTGCCAGTACAAGTACTAAGGCATTAACAATTTCCGGTAGATTTGCGCCATAATACATACGAAATAGAATATCTGCAGGGAGAACCAGTGCTTTCAATATTTCAAGAAGCCGCCTATTATTGGGTGGCTTCTTGGCAGTGACTGATTATGTTAAGATAAGAGAGGTTAATTATGAAGAAAAAACTAAATACAATAGCAATGTTGTCGCTATTATTACTTGTAACAGGTTGTTCACCACAAACAAAACAGGCTGGTGAAAGCAATCAGCCAGCCGTTACCGTAACTGAGGATATCCAGAGCAATAACACCGGTGGTGTAAAACATATCAGCAAAAAATTATCTGATAATTTTTTTATAGATGCAGATGTTGAAGAGCCTGCATCCAAAGAATATGCGGTTTATTCTATGAAAAATAAAATATTTGATAAAACCGCCTTAGACCTGTTTTTATTAAAAGATGATACCGACCGCACATTTACGGAGAATCCAAACAGGCCTCAGACGTTAATTGTGGATACCGGAAAAGGCAGCAGCCTTCTGATGGGGGACGGCAGTGTTAATTATCTTAAAAATGATATACGGGATTCAGAAATCGAATCAATAATCGAGAGTTATCTCCTATCCGGTAAGGTTAGCGAAGATACGAAAGAATTGGATTTTCAAAGCAAAGACGATGCAATTGCACTTGGCATAAATAAAATCAGAGAGGTAGTGGATTGTCAGGCTGAG
>SVDT01000147.1 GCA_015057775.1 Paenibacillaceae bacterium
ATGTTCCAATCTATCCAAAGACCTGTAATCCCGGCGACCAGATCGCTACCATGAATGCGGAAGAATTAACCCAGAAGATCTGGAATGACACGTATGTATATGGGGAATACAGTAATTTTGTAAAAAAATACTGGGAAACCCATGACATTCATCCAGATATCCGTCCAGAAGACTTAGAGCTGATGAAGAAGGCTAAAATCGACTTCATAGCTGTAAACTGCTATAGAAGCAATACTGCATATGAATCAAAAATTGACAGTGAGAGACAGGAGTATGGACTGAATAAGTTTGGCATCAAAGGTCAGATGCAGTGGCCCAATGTTCCCGGAGAATATGCGTTATGTACCAACCCATATGTGGAATATACAGACTGGGATTGGGAAATCGATCCTCAGGCAATGCGATATTCTCTCCGTTATCTTTGGAACCATTACAGACTTCCCATGATGATTACGGAAAATGGATTTGGAGCAAACGAGACCAAGGATGCAGACGGACAGGTGCATGATACAGAAAGAATTGAATTCCTCAGAGATCAGATCTATCATGTGGGTCTTGCAATTGAGGATGGCTGTGAAGTAATTGCATATAACCCATGGTCATTTACGGATTTATTATCAACCGGTAATGGAATTAAGAAGCGTTATGGATTGGTTTACATTGATACTACAGATGATGAACTGGTTAAATGCAAGGATGTATCGGAACTTAGCATGAAACGTATTAAGAAAGATTCTTTCCATTGGTACTCAAAGCTGATTAAATCCAATGGGAAAGAATGGGGCAAAAACATGAAATAAGAATTGCAAAACCACCGTAGTTGAAAAGCTATGGTGTTTTTGTGTTGACTCTACAACGATTGCAGACTTTATGATATACTAAAACAAATGAAGTAAAGGATGCAATTGATTTATGGAAAATAATTTAACCACAGGAAGTGTATTTAAGACCGTTGTATATTTCTCCTTACCGTACCTGCTGTCGTATTTTCTCCAGACCCTGTATGGAATGGCAGATCTGTTTATCATCGGTCAATTTAACGGAGTGGACAGCATTACCGCAGTTTCCATCGCAAGTCAGGTTATGCATATGATAACAGTTATGATCGTTGGTCTGGCAATGGGAGCGACCGTACTGATTGGACGGGCAGTGGGGGCAGGAAAGCATAAGGAGGTATCTTCTGCTATCGGGAATACAATTGCTTTATTTATGACTTTGTCCGTCATAATCATGTTTGTACTGCTCATGGTAGTAAAACCTATTGCTTCCGCTATGTTAACACCTCCCGAAGCATTTGGGGAGACCGTTACATACCTTACAATCTGTATGATTGGAATTCCGTTTATTACGGGATACAATATTATCAGTTCTATTTTCCGGGGGCTGGGTGATTCCAAAAGTCCGATGTATTTTATTGGCATAGCCTGTGCGGCCAACATCGTTTTGGATTATCTTTTTATCGGAGTATTTAAACTTGGGGCAGCAGGCGCTGCACTGGGAACAACTTTATCACAGTCAATCAGCGTAATTGTTTCCCTGATCATTATCCGGAAACGGAATATGGGTTTCAGTCTTTCCATGAAGGATCTTAAACCAAAAACAGCAGTGATTCTTAATCTGCTTAAAGTTGGGATTCCAGTGGCATTGCAGGATGGATTTATTCAGATCTCTTTTCTTATCATAACAGTAATTGCAAATAACAGGGGATTAAATGATGCAGCGGCAGTAGGAATTGTGGAAAAAATAATCGGCATCTTATTCCTGGTTCCGTCCTCTATGTTGTCCGCTGTATCTGTACTTTCCGCGCAAAATGCAGGTGCCGGAAAACATGATCGTGCCCGTCAGACACTTTGGATTGGAATCCTGATCACCGTAGTATTTGGTACCATATCAGCGGTTATCATGCAATTTTCTGCCAGATCAGTAATAGGATTGTTTACAGATAATACGAAAGTAATATTGCTGGGCGGACAGTATATGAGCAGCTATGTCTGGGATTGCATTTTTGCAGGAATTCATTTTTGTTTCAGCGGGTATTTCTGTGCATATGGTTTGTCAGGAATATCCTTTATCCATAATTCCATTTCCATTATCTGCGCCCGTATTCCCCTTGCCTACCTGGCATCAATATACTTTGCAGAAACACTTTTTCCTATGGGAATTGCAGCGCCCGTGGGGTCAATTCTGTCAGTTGTGATATGCATCAGTGTATTTATCTGGCTGAGTAAGCGCACAGGTAAGTTAAATGGTTCTATTTAAGAATGGAGAAGAAGCTTAATGGAGAAAAGCGGATTATTTCAAATCGGTGATGTGGCTAAAATGTTTCATATAAGCGTTGGAACTCTGCGCCATTATGAGAAGTCCGGGCTCTTACAGCCAGAATATACAGACAAAGAAACGGGCTACCGCTATTACAGTACTCGTCAGTTTGAATGTCTTAATACAATTCGTTATCTTCGTGTACTGGACATGCCATTGGAACAAATTGCAGCTTTCTTAAACAACCGGAATGTTGATCGAATGCAGATTATGCTGAGGCAGCAAAAAGAAACGGTAATCAGCAAGCAAAAGGAATTAAAAATAATTGAGAGAAAAATAGAAAACAGGCTAAGACAGATTGAGGATGCCCTTTCCTCTGAGTTTGATACCATTTGTATCAGGCAATTTGCACCCAGACGGATTGCATGGATTGAAAATACGTTATCCATAAACTCTTATCTTGATTTAGAAACTTCCATTCGGCAGTTAGAACAGCATCAGCGAAATACCGTTGTTTTTCTCGGAAAAGTAGGGGTGGGAATTGCCAGGGAAAAGCTGTTAAACGGGGAATACGACAGATACGATAAGGTGTTTCTTTTGTTGGACAAAGAAGATGCTTATTCAGGGCCAATAGAAGAAGTACCCGAAGAAACCTGTGTAACGCTGCGGTTTTGCGGCGGTCATAAGGAAGCTTTTGTATATTATGAAAGGCTGATGGATTTTATATCAGAGCAGAAATTCCGTATTTCAGGTTTTTCAAAAGAAATTACAATGATTGATTACGGGATAACTGACGATACGGAAAAATTTGTGACAGAAATTCAGATACCAATTTCTCATAGCGAAGCACAATCATAAGTACAAAAAACAGTAAATTACTATGATTCATGCTTGCGGAACTGGCGGAACTCAGATACCATCTTTTTATACCAGCTGAGTTCCTCAGTGAAAAGCCAGTTAGGAACGATCATTCCATTCTTTATTTAATATTGAATAAATATAGTCATCATAAAATATATCATTGAGTTCATGATGATTTCTTAAAGCGCCATCTTTCTTAAATCCCATATTCTCCAATAATTGAATAGATTCTATATTAAAACTGCCAGTTTGAGCATATATCTTATTTAACTCCATTTTTTTAAACAAAATGTCAAACAGACTTTTTAGAGCTTCCCTCATATATCCGTATTTTCTGAACCTGGGAATCATATAATATCCTAACTCCATACTTCTGTTTCTTGGATTGTAATCATTAAACGATACTTTGCCAACTAATTCCTCATTCTGTTTTCTCCATATGGAAAATATAAGGTTATTTTCTTTTTTAATAATTTGATTATAAAATTCACCCAACTCATTTCCTTTTCTTTCTATAATAGGCCGGCAAGTCATTTTATTTGTTTCGTCATAGTTTGTTTCCGCTTTGATCAACAGTAATTCATCTGCAGTAATTTTTTTAATACATAATCTTTCAGTTATGATTGGAGATTTTAGATGAAAATTATCTATCATATTTTTATTATTTCCTTTCGCTTTGTTTATTTTCCTTAGTTTTTTTAAAAATATCTTGTATAAAAAAAGAAAAACTTTCTCTTATTAACTTTATTGTATCATATTTGATGTTTATCTAATGTATTCATTGACAACCTTCTAATTGATGTTATAATTAAAAAAATTGAACTGTATTTCGGCATCAAGTTGACAATTTAAAGTGATGAGGTCTTGGGATGAGCATAGAGTGTACGGTTATAAAAGAAATTGACTACTATATGGAGAGTATAGAATTATTATTTCGAATTATCAATAAAAAATCTTATCAGAACTTAAAAATGGATCTGTTAAAGCGGACAGATGAAAAGAAAAAGGCTGTTATCTCTTATCAATTAGATATATTATCGTCTATTCAGGAAGAGATTGAACAAAAAACGGATGTGAACAATCCTCTTATTAAATTCTACTTTAGCTCATTTATATCAGAAAATATATGTATTGCAAAAATATTATATCAATGTGTGAGACATTCCACTTTTTCCGGCAATAAAAATGAAGTAATACACTTTATTAACCAATATCTAAGTACCATAAAAGATGATAATACCTTAGAACTATCATTTGATGATGTCGACCTAAGAACTAATGTTTATGAAAACAATAAAACAGTATCATTTACAGACAGGATTAATAATCTGGAATGTGAACCGGCACAAAAGTGGCAATTATTGGAGTTAATTGAACATTCCAGCAAACATGCGGAAATTCTTTACGAAATTCTTGAAAAGACGGTTTCAGAATTAAAAAAACAAGAAACAATATTGTTGGAATTAAAAGAAACAGCTACGCAGTATTGGATGGAATATTTCAAACAGCACAGTTTCTATAAGTTAATGAATAGCTTTTATAATATTAAGGAAGACAGTTATCCCAGCAAGCCCACATTTATACGGACACAGATTATGGCTTGCAACCGGGTTATCTTTTATGGTAATGATGAAAACGTGGGGGATTATCATATATTGGATGTGGGCATACTATTTGACTGTAATTATAAAGTATCGAAACGACAATTGAGTAATCAGGAATTGAGCAATGGATTAAAGTTATTATCTGATCCCAGTAAATTTGAAATATTGTGTTTTATTCGGAATAAAAAGGCTTACGGGCAGGAAATTGCGGCAGAACTAAAGCTTACCACGGCTACCATTTCCCATCACATGAATACACTTATGAAGCTGGGACTTATTAATATAGAGAAATCAGATAATAAAGTCTATTATCAAATGAATAAGGAAGCAGTCAATTATTTATTAGAAGTAACGAAAAATAAATTGTTGGAGGATTAAAATGAAGTTTAAAGATATGCCATATCAAAGAGTAGATTTAGAAGAAAAAAAACTTCGGTTTGAAGAAATTATGAAGGATTTCGCAGCTGCAGCCAGTGGAGAAGCCCAGTTTGAGATTCATAAAAGATATTATGAGTTCAAAGATGAAATTGATACAATGGTCATAATGGCAAGTATCAGACATGATATTGATACGACAGATGAGTTCTATGAAAAAGAACGGAATTACTATGATGAAATAGAGCCGGAACTGATTGATATGTACGTTAGATATGCGCGTCAGATGTATGAATCTCCTTATCGTAATTATCTGGAAGAAAAGATAGGAACCGTTGCATTTAAGAACATTCAGCTGAATATCAGGTCATTTGATAAAAAACTGATTCCCCTTAAGCAGGAAGAGAATGCACTGACAACCGAATACGATAAATTAATCGCCAGTGCAGAAATTGACTGGGAGGGGGAAACTCTCAACCTTTCGTTATTAAGAAAGTATTTAACCCATAAAGACAGGGAAGTACGCCGGAAAGCTTATACAAAATACAGTTCCTTTTTTGAAGCCAACGGAGACAAACTGGATTCTATTTATGATAAGTTAGTCAAAAATCGTACAAAACAGGCAGAAGAATTAGGCCATGATAATTTCGTAGGGTTAGGTTATGACCGGGTGCGGAGAAATTGTTATGACAAAGCTATGGTAGAAAATTTCAGAAAACAGGTAAAGGAATATTTTGTACCATTTGCTGAAAAGCTTCATGAAAAAAGAAGAAACAGATTGGGAATTGAAAAATTATCCTGTATCGATGAAGGCGTTTTCTTTGAAAATGGCAATCCGGAACCAGTTGGTACACCGGAAGAGATTATGGCCAGTGCACAAGACATGTATGGAGAGCTTTCCAAAGAAACAAAGGAATTTTTTGATTTTATGTCTGAGAATGAATTGTTCGATGTGCTGGGTAGAAAGAAAAAGCGGGCAGGGGGATACATGACCTACCTTCCAGTTTATAACGCACCTTTCATTTTTGCCAATTTTAATGGAACCAGTGGAGACATCAACGTAATTACTCATGAATGCGGCCATGCGTTCCAGGGATATCTGTCAGGAAAAGATCCCATCAAAGAACATGCGGATATTACAATGGAAACAGCAGAGATTCACTCCATGTCCATGGAATTTTTCACTGCGCCATTTATGAACCAGTTCTTTGGCAGCCGGACAGATGATTATAGTTCCATGCACTTAGAGGATGCCGCCATATTTATTCCCTACGGATGTATGGTGGACGAATTTCAGCATATTGTCTACGAAAATCCTCAGATGACTCCTGCTCAAAGGCATGAAGCATGGATTCAGCTTGAAAAGGAATATCGGCCGCATCTTGATTATACCGGATATCCTTACTTTGAAAAAGGAGGCTTCTGGCAGAAGCAACCTCATATCTATGACGATCCTTTCTATTATATTGATTACTGTATTGCTCAGATTTGTGCATTTCAGTACAAAATAAGAATGGATGAAAATTATCAGGAAGCCTGGGACAGCTACTTGAAACTTTGTAATTTATCAGCCAGTGATTTCTTTACTAATATGCTGAAAGAGGTTGGGTTAGACAGCCCCTTTGAAGATGGCTGTGTAAAGAGAATCGTTGAGAAACTGGAAGCATTATGTCTTTAAATAACTGTATAGTATGCGAAAGGCGGTCAGCTGATCGTTTGATCTATAAAAATTTTTAAGGAGGGTTGGTATGAAAAAGATTAATAGAGATGATTCAATCCCATAGATGCCAACAGGCAATATGGGACTACATAAATGTATCATCAAATATTATAAAAGTGAAACGAAAGGGATGAATATTAATGAAATCAAAAAAAATTTTAAGTATGTTAATTGTATCAGGTCTGGTTGTCTCCAGTCTCGCTGGCTGCGGCGGTTCATCTGGCAAATCCACAGGCGGGAACACTGCAGAAACTCAAAAAACAGCACAAAGTGATAAAAAAGGACCTAATGGAGAGACACTGGCATCCGAACAGGTTGCACATGGTCAGCAATTTAATGTAATTACTTTTGATACGGCACAGGTAGGAGATTCTGAGTCAGGTTCATTTTTCTTAGCGACCTGTGAAGGCTTATTCCGAGAGAATAAGGGTGTGATTGAAAATGCAGGCTGTGAAAAGTATGAGGTTTCAGATGATGGTCTTACCTATACATTTCATTTAAGAAAAAATAAATGGTCAGACGGGGTAGAAGTAGTTGCCAGCCAGTATAAAGATGCGGTAGAAAGAGTGCTGAATGCTGATTTGGCATGTGCCTATTCCTTCTTTGCATTTCCAATTAAAAATGCAGAGAAATACTACAACAAAGAATGTGGCTTTGATCAGGTGGGTGTAGAAGTAGTAGATGATTACACTTTAAAGTTCACACTGGAAGCACCAGAACCTTATTTTGTTGATAAGTTATCTTATACCGTGTTTTATCCAATTCGAGTAGATAACATTGAAAAATATGGTGATACATATGGTACCGATGCAATGCAGACCTTATCCTGCGGACCTTATATGGTACAGGAATATACAGCCAATCAGAGTACTGTTCTGGTAAAAAATCCGGATTATTGGGATGCGGAAAATGTTCACTTAGATGAAGTTGATCTGCAGCAGGTTGATGAAACCGCGACTCAGTTCCAGTTATTTGAAGCAGGCCAGTTAGATTATGTAGCAGCTTCCGGTGATTATTTGAAAAAATGGGATCAGGCGGCAAGCGAAGGCAAATGTCAGCTTTATACAGATGGAGATGTTGCTTCCCAATATTTTGCATTTAATACACAGGAATCATGTCCAAGCGGTTTAATGCAGAATACAAAAATAAGAAAAGCGGTTGCTTATACATTTGACAGCCAGACATTTATTGATTCTGTCTACAACAGCAGATATACAGCAGCTTATGGGCTTGTAACACCGAATATTAAAGTCGGAGACAAAGAATATCGTTCGGAAGTGACAGAACCGATTAAAGAAGAATATAGCGAATATGCGAATAATCCGGAAAAATTAAAGGCATTATTCCATGAAGGATTAAAGGAACTCGGAAAAGACACCGATGATTTAAGCACGATCACTCTTCAATTCTTAGGCTATGGCGAAACAACCATTGAAAAAGACATTGAACAATATGTAGTTCAGCGGATTCAGGATAATTTAGGTGTAAAAGTAAATTTAAATATTGTGGGTGACTTTGGTCTTGCACATGCTGCACAGGTTGCTGGTGAATTTGACTTATGTATGCAGGTATGGGGAGCAGATTACAATGATCCCATGACATTTATTGATATTTTCAGAACTGGCGGAAGCAGTAACTACGGTAAATACTCAAGTGAGAAATATGATCAGGTTCTGGATCAGTTATCAAAAGAGCAGGACAATGATAAACGTATCAAACTGTATGGGGATGCAGAAAGCATTCTGATCAAAGATGATGCAGCAATTAAACCTCTTCTTTATCGCGACAAACACAGTTATATCAGCAATCGCCTTCATGGTTTCCAATACCCTGTTTTTGGTGGAAAGCATGAATTCAAATATGCTTATATTGTGGAAGAATAAATAGATTTAAAGGTTATACCACATGGCGCATCACCTCAGGGGGTGTGCTGTGTGGTATACTTTATAGATTAGGAGAATGAAAATGGTAAAATACATCATCCGAAGAGTATTGGAAATGCTGATTACCCTGTATTTGATAGTGACGGCAACTTTCTTCTTACTGTCCGCAATCCCTGGAAATGCGCTGACTTCCAAAATCGCCAAATTACCCCAAACGGTACAGACTAAGATTATAGAAAAATATGGATATGATAAACCAGTTGCAGAGCGTTATGTAATTACCATGAAAGGGCTGCTGATCAATGGCGATTTCGGAGAATCCATTATCAGGCCAGGAGAAACATTTGCCAAGAATTTAAAGCTTAAACTTCCGGTAACAATCAGGCTCAGTGTTCAGCAGATTTTATTAGGTGTGACGTTAGGCATTTTATTGGGAATTATCGCAGCTATGAAGAGGGGGACTTTCTGGGACAAGCTGATTTTAGTGGGGGCCATGATTTTAGTATCCATGCCCTCGCTGGTTATCTCGCTTTTGCTTCAAAAATATTGTGCAAATGGTTCGTTCCTGAAATTGCCTATTATTGGCTGGCCAAAAGGAAAAGAATTATGGTTCGGAGGCTGGAAATACACAATCCTTCCAACCATTGCCGGTTCCTGCAGTTTTATTGCCTATTATTCAAGACTTACCAAAACCAGTATGCTGGAAAGTATCAATCAGGAATATACCCTTACAGCCAGATCAAAAGGACTTTCTGAACTTCAGATTGTAAAAAATCATGTAATACGTAATTCATTTATTCCAATTATCACTGTACTGCCCACCACGGTAGCAGGTATTTTAACTGGTTCTCTGTTTATTGAACGCGTTTTCTCCATTCCCGGTATGGGACGATATTATATAGAAGCTGTTCAGGGAAGAGATATTCCCATTGTCCTGGCTGGGACAACATTTTATGCCATTATTACGGTTATAACAATGCTGGTAACAGATATTTTATATGTTATTGTGGATCCCCGTATTAAAATTGGTGTTTCGAAATAACGGAAAGGAGAAAGAAAATGAATTCAATGGTAGATAAAAGATTTGAACTCGCCGACCAGTCTAAGTTTGATGCTGATGAGGTTGTAAGACCCAATATCAGTTACTGGCAGGATGCGTGGCGAAGATTAAAGAAGAATAAATTAGCCATGTTATCAATGGGCGTACTCCTCATTCTTTTTGTTATGTCTGTAATCGGACCTTCCATAAGCGGTCAGAATTATACAACATTAATGCCCGAAATTAAAAATTTACCCCCTGACAGTACCTATTGGCTTGGAACTGATTATCTAGGAAGAGACCTTTTTTCCCGTTTGTGGAAAGGTCTGAGATTTTCCATTATTGTTGCTGTGGTTGCAGCAAGTCTAAAGGTGCTGATCGGTTGTATTTATGGAGCTGTTATGGCATACCTGGGCGGTTTTGTAGATGATATTATGATGCGTATTGTTGAGGTATTAAACAGTATCCCTTATCTTATCGTTACTTTAATTATTTTAGTTGTACTGGGAAATGGTTATTTACCTTTATTATTTGCATTATGTATCACAAACTGGACAAGTACAGCCCGTATGGTAAGAGGTCAGATTTTAAAGCTTCGGGAAAGCGAATACATCATGGCATCAGCAGCTTTGGGAGCATCCTCCGGAAGAGTAATTATCAAACATTTAATTCCCAATACACTGAGTTTGTTAATTCTTGATCTGGCCACATCCATTCCTTATATCATTTTTGACGAGACTGTGCTTTCGTTCCTGGGAATCGGCCTTCAGCCCCCTGCATTCAGCTTAGGAACACTGCTTTCAGCAGGTCAGGAAGCCATGGCTTTTTATCCGACTCATTTACTATATCCTAGTATACTTTTATGTTTACTTGTATTGTCATTTAATATTTTAGGCGATGGTTTAAGGGATGCACTTGATCCACAGCTTAGAGACTAGGAGGAAATCAGGATGAGTCAGGAACCCTTATTAAAAGTGGAAGATTTAAAAGTTTCTTTTCACACCTATGCAGGAGAAGTGCAGGCTGTAAGAGGCGT
>SVDT01000148.1 GCA_015057775.1 Paenibacillaceae bacterium
AAATTATTCCGCATCTGTGAGGACCGGCTTAAAAAGTTCCGGGCAGGCGCATCTGCCTGAGCGGGGACACGAATATGAGGAAGGAGCAGATATTATGGCAAATATGGTGGAACTGAATAATATCCATAAGTCATTTGGGAAAAACCACATTTTAAAGGGAGTAAATTTAAACATTGAAAAAGGGGAAGTTGTGGTAATTCTGGGACCCAGCGGTTCCGGTAAAACAACACTCCTTCGTACGGTCAATTTCTTAGACAGTGCAGATGACGGCAGTGTAACCGTAAATGGCTTTTGCCTAGACTGCAAAAAGCATTCCAAAACCCAGGTCATTGAGCTGAGAAGAAAGACTGCTATGGTATTTCAGAACTATAACTTATTTCAGAATAAAACCATTCTGGAAAATGTTATGGAAGGCCTGGTGACAGTTAAGAAAATAGCAAAGACAGATGCGGAAAAAATGAGCCGTGACATCCTGGCTAAAGTGGGATTGTCAGAACGGTGTGATTTTTATCCTTCCCAGTTATCCGGCGGTCAGCAGCAGAGGGCCGGTATCGCAAGGGCGCTGATTCTGGATCCGGATGTAATTCTGTTTGACGAACCTACCTCTGCATTGGATCCGGAGCTGGTGGGAGAGGTTTTAAACACCATTAAAACGGTGGCACAGACAGGAATTACCATGATCGTTGTAACACACGAAATCTCATTTGCCAGAGAGGTGGCATCAAGAATCATATTTATGGAAGGCGGCAGCATTGTTGAGGAAGGAAAACCCTCTGAAATTCTGGTGAATCCAAAAGAACCAAGAACACAGCAGTTTTTAAAGCGGATTACAGATCCCCAGGCTGCAGGGGAAGAATAAGAAAAGCAAAACGGAGGAAGCCAAATGCATTATGATTTTGAAACCCTGGTAAGAAGAGACCAGGCAGGTTCATTTAAATGGAATGATATGAAGGTGAAAAATCCGGATGTGAAGGACAATGTGGTGCCTCTTTCCGTAGCTGATATGGAGTGGAAAAATCCACCGGAAATCATTGAAGGATTAAAAGCCTATTTAGACAAGTCCATCCTTGGATATACAGGAGCTACGGATGCCTATTATGAAAGCGTAATCGGGTGGATGGAAAAACGTCATGGTTTTTCTCCCAAACGGGAGTGGATTGTGGAGACAGCAGGAGTGGTGCCTGGCCTGGGCCAGATGGTGGCGGCATTTACCAAGCCGGAAGATGCAGTTTTAATTATGACTCCGGTCTACTATCCATTCCGCATGTCAGTGGAGAACAATAAACGGACGCTGGTAACCACAGAACTAATTAATACCGGGGATACTTATGAGATCAATTTTGCCGATTTCGAGGAAAAAGCGGCGAGAAAAGATGTAACGCTTCTTATATTATGCAGTCCCCATAATCCCATAGGCCGGATATGGACAGAGGAGGAGCTTACAAAGATCGCGGATATCTGTCTAAGAAACGGAGTTTTTATCATTTCTGATGAAATCCATTTTGATCTGATTCTTCCAGGTTACCACCATATCTCCATGGGAACGCTGGAAGACAAATATGTAAATAACTGTGTCATTTCCACAGCTCCCAGCAAAACCTTTAATCTGGCAGGATTTCAGACCTCCAATCATTTTATTGCCAATGAGGAAATGCGGGAAAAGGTGACTGCTGCAAGAGGTTATCATTCTTTAAATTTAATGGGCTATCAGGCATGTGAGATCGCCTATACCCAGTGTGAGTCATGGCTTGAGGAACTGTTATTGCACCTGGAGGAAAATAAGAAATTCGTTGAGAAATTCGTTGCAGACAATCTGCCGGAGGTAAAGGTTTACGATCTTCAGGGAACCTATCTGCAGTGGCTGGATTTTAATAAACTGGGTATGGATTATCAGGAGCTGGAAAAATTCATGCAGATGGAAGCTCAGCTGTTCTTAGACGAGGGATATATCTTCGGAGAGGGTGGAAGAGGATTTGAACGGATTAATATAGCTTGTCCTTTATGGGTCTTAAAAGAAGCAATGGAACGGCTTTTGGAGGCGGTAAATCGATATAAGGAACGGAGGTAGTCATATGTCAGCGGTCAATACAATCTGGGTTTTGTTTGGAGCTGCGCTGGTATTTTTTATGCAGGCAGGTTTCGCCATGGTAGAGGCAGGATTTACCAGAGCGAAGAATTCCGGAAATATTATCATGAAAAATCTGATGGATTTCTGCATCGGAACCCCCATTTACTGGTTTGTTGGATTTGGAATTATGTTTGGAGGAGGAATTGATTTTTTCATACACGGCGATTACAGCAAGATCCTTCCCTCCGGTGTTTCTCTCTGGTCCTTTGTAATATTCCAGACTGTATTTTGTGCCACGGCAGCCACAATTGTGTCGGGAGCCATGGCAGAGAGGACGAAATTCTCCGCCTACTGTGTTTACAGTGCAGTCATATCCTGTGTGGTTTATCCGGTATCGGGTCATTGGATCTGGGGAGGAGGCTGGCTGTCATCTTTAGGATTCCACGATTTTGCAGGTTCAACGGCGGTACATATGGTGGGCGGCGTAGCGGCCTTTCTGGGGGCTTATCTTCTTGGCCCGAGAATTGGTAAATACACAAAGGATGGAAAGCCCAAGGCCATACTGGGACACAGCATTACACTGGGAGCTCTTGGCGTTTTCATCTTATGGTTCTGCTGGTTCGGGTTTAACGGCGCATCCACCGTATCCATGGAAGGGGATAGCATTGAATCAGCTGGAAGAATCTTTATGACAACCAATCTGGCAGCTGCAGTATCCACCTGTACCACCATGATATTTACCTGGATCCGTTATAAAAAGCCGGATGTTTCCATGACTTTAAACGGCACCCTTGCAGGTCTTGTGGGCATAACAGCCGGATGTGATGCCGTGACTCCGGGAGGGGCGGCTATCATTGGAATCTGTACAGGACTGACTGTGGTGCTGTCAATCGAGTTCATTGACTCCAGATTAAAGATTGATGATCCGGTAGGAGCAATCGGCGTGCATGGCGTATGCGGAGCGCTGGGTACTATTCTGGTAGGAATTTTTGCAAAAGAGGGTGGTCTTTTGTATGGTGGAGGCGTAAAGCTTCTTGGAATTCAGCTTCTCGGAGTTATTTCCGTAGCGGCATGGGTTGGAATTGTAATGTTTGCAGTATTTAAAATAATTGACCAGACCATCGGCCTGCGGGTTACCTCCAGAGAGGAAATTGAAGGTCTGGACAGTACAGAGCATGGACTTGCAAATGCCTATGCAGACTTTCTGCCTGTTGTGCCCATGGAAGATCTGGGGAGCCGGGTGGAAAGTGTGGCTGGTATTCACGCAGTCAGACAGGATGTCCCTGTGGAAGAAGCCATTCCTGTGAAATCTGCAGATTTTTCCCCGGCAGGCAATTCGAAGTCCGTACTGACCAAGGTTGAAATTCTGGCAAAACAGTCTAAGTTTGAAGAACTGAAATCTGCCATGAATGAAATCGGAGTGACTGGTATGACAGTGACCCAGGTACTTGGCTGCGGAATGCAAAAAGGTGCAGCAGAATATTACAGGGGAATTCCTGTGGATATGATGCTTCTGCCCAAAGTACAGGTTGAAATTGTTGTTGCCAAGGTTCCTGTGGAGGAAGTGGTAAAGACTGCCAGAAAGGTACTTTATACCGGACATATTGGGGATGGAAAGATATTTATCTACGATGTACGGGATGCGGTAAAGGTTCGAACCGGTGAGACAGGTTACGATGCCATGCAGGGAGTGGACGATATATAAATATCAAATTGTAATATTGTAGGAGCCTGAGGGTATGGATATTTTTCAACCCCCAGGCTCCTTTTTTCGTACCATCATGCTAATTTTGGAACCTAACTTGTATAATTTCGTCCTATTGGTTGAGTATTTGCAGGAAACATGGTATAAGCTTAAAGGATATAATTATTAATAATTGTAACTTTTTCAACGGCATTCCCTTGTGTTTGCCAGGATAAGTATTATATAATAAAAGCCAAAGTAACATTCTCTAAACGTATACTTGCGCTGTTTTGCTTATTTCAAAGGAGAATATATTTATGACTAAAAAGGAAATAACAAGAGAGATTATCGGAAATGTTTTAATACCCATGGGATTTGTCTCTGGTGAAAATATAAATAGCTGCTGGTTCATAAGAAAATTTAAAAACAGTAAGGGTGAGACAGCTAGGCTGGTCGTTGAGTTTTACACCAGGGGATGGGATAAGAGGCTGTTTATGGTCATTAACTCTTATTCAGGCAGATGCAGCAGTTATGGGATTGGGGATATTGTGCCAGACAGCAGTGATAATGGCTTACCATGTGCAACTTTAAAAGAATATAAGCTTGCTATTGAAGCATATGCGGATCTATTGAAACAATATGGACGGGATTTTTTTAAGAAGATTTCCAAACCGCCATTGGAAAATGATTATTTCAGGGAAGAAGATGATTTCAGGCTGTTTAAAGAACACGATTTGCTGGCTGAAAAATTTTTAACAGAGAATCAGCTGAATATATCTCAAATGAAAGCGGAAGATGCGATTCAGATAATAAAGAAAATTATTTTGGAAAAGCAGGGAGAATCCTTTGAACAATGCCGCAATACGATTTTGGAATTATCCGCGTTTTATGGCAGAGTGCTGGGAAACAGCCATAAATGCAGGTGGGTCATGCATAATTGCAGAACACATTTTACCTGTACCCTGAATTTTTACTCCAAGTCAGGCCCTTCCTTATCCTTACATAATGATATTTCCATGGCATGGAAGGATGGTGTGGACAAGCTGGATTCCTTAATAATTGATTCATTGTAATAGAGGGGGGAGCGCATTATGGGAGATGAAATTGTCACAATCAGTGAGATGGCGAAACTGCATCACCTTACCCGTCAGACGCTTATTTATTATGATCATATCGGGCTTTTAAAGCCTGTTTCCATCAATGAACATGGTTACCGGTTTTACAGTGTTTTTCAGATCCCTGTTTTAAGGGAAATCTGTCTGTTAAAAAAGCTTGGAGTGAAGCTGGAAGATATTAAGAAAAGCTTTGAAAACCGCAATCCGGATACCGTAATTAATCTTCTGGAATTGCAGAAAGAATCAGTAGAAAAGCAAATACAGGAACTGAATAAAACGAAGAATCATCTGGAGCACAGAATCCGGTTTTATGAAGCGCTTCATGAAGAACATCCCATTAATACTCCCCATATAAAGGAGATTGGCCCAAGAAAGGTTCTTTTTGTGCCCTTTCACGGGGAACCGTGTAAAAATGTTCTTCATCTTACCTTGATGAAAGCGTGGAATCAGATTTTTGACTGGGGTATGGTACCGTCCAGCGGGTTTGGAACTCTCATCAGGTGCAGCCAGTTTGAATCCGAGGATCTATACAGAGAAGCAGGAATTTTCGTGGTGGTCCCGGAACAGGAGAATAATCTTCCGGGTATTGAGGAGATTCCGGGAGGTACCTATGCCTGCATGTATAAATACGCCTTTCCATATTATAAAGATTATTTTTTTAGTCTCAAAGAATGGGTAATGTCTCAGGGATACGAAATCATTGGTGATGCACTGGATCTATGCCTGTTGGATACCACATTTTATAATTCGGAACATGAGGTGGATTACTGCTGTCTGCAGATTCCTGTAAAGAAAAAAGTACCCCTTACATAAACCAGTTCTGATAAATAAGACCTGTAAAAGCAAAAAAATTAGTTATAATATGGGCTGCTGTCACAATTTTAACAGATTTTGTTTTATAGGCAGCAAGCCCCCATAAGAGTCCCATGAAAAGAGAACCTCCAACCAGGGAACCACCTCCACCCTGGTATACGATACCCTTTGCTAAGTATAATGCAATATGCCACATTCCAAAAAATAACGATGGGTAAAGATAAGCCCAAATCATATGATCATCAAAAATCTTATTAAAAATCCCCCTCCAGAACATCTCTTCTAATGTCCCGTTTATCATTCCAAATAAAAGAGCAAGGATTAAAACCTGAAAACCGGCTATTGGAGCAATGTTTTTAAATACTGCAAAAAAGGTGGCAATACAGGGGATTAATGCTAAGAAATAATAAATAGTTTTCATTCTTGATGTTATATTTGATTTTTGACGGTAAATCTCTTTCAACCTGTTGAAACCACCAGAACAATATGCAGAAACAGGCAGGCAGAAGAGAAACCAGTAGATACAAAATCCTGTGACGTATCCGGCTGTATTTCCTACTTTAACGGTTAGATAAGGGATCAATAATAACATGGAAATGCAAAGAAAGGGGGCACTCCCAATCAGAACCCATTGCTTTTTACTCATAGTTTTCATCATATTTCCTCACGCTGTCATTATTATTTAAATTTATATGTCCAATTATAGTATAAATCCACTTGACTGTATAGCCACAATATAGTGCATAGTTAATTTAACAGGCTATTATCAAAAAGAAGGGGGATTTATTATGTCAGAAATAAAAGTAAATGATTTACGTTCAGCCTTAGAACTTTTAGCATCAATTCCGGGGCAGCTCATTGAAACAGATGTTGAAGTTCATCCTCATGCCCAACTTTCCGGCGTTTACCGCCATGTGGGTGCCGGAGGCACAGTTATGCGACCCACGAAAGAAGGCCCCGCTATGGTATTTAATCAGGTAACAGGTCATGAAGGAGCAAGAGTGGCAATTGGTTTACTGGCAAGCAGAAAACGAGTGGGATATCTGTTTCATGAAGCGCCGGAGCGCCTGGGTCATATGTTGAACGATGCGGTAAATCATCCCATAAAACCAGTGGTTATTGATCAGAAAGAGGCAAAATGCCAGGAAGTGGTTCATTATGCCACCGACCCTGATTTCGATTTACGTAAATTGGTTCCAGCTCCAACCAACACAGAAGAAGACGCAGGACCTTATATTACATTGGGAATGTGCTACGCTTCAGATCCGGAAACAAAGATTTCTGATGTTACCATTCACCGCCTGTGCATTCAGAGTAAGGACGAGATTTCCATGTACTTCGTACCGGGTGCCAGACATTTAAACGTTTTCCGTGAGAAGGCAGAGGCAGCAGGCAAACCCCTTCCCATTTCCATCAGCATCGGTGTGGACCCTGCCATTGAAATCGCTTCCTGTTTTGAACCGCCTACAACACCACTGGGATTTAATGAGCTGGAGATTGCCGGAGCGATCCGCAAGGAGCCGGTGGAACTGACACCCTGTATTACCATAGATGAAAAATGCATTGCCAATGCAGAATATGTAATAGAAGGTGAACTGCTCCCCGGAGTACGGGTAAGAGAGGATCAGAATACCAACACAGGAAAAGCCATGCCGGAATTTCCTGGTTATACAGGTCCTGCCAACCCGGAACTTCCTGTTATTAAGGTAAAGGCAGTCACTCACAGAATCAATCCTATCATGCAGACCTGTATCGGACCTAGCGAGGAGCATGTAAGCATGGCCGGAATACCAACAGAAGCCAGCATTCTTCAGATGGTGGAAAAGGCCATGCCTGGTAAGCTGTTAAATGTATACTGTGCGTCAAGCGGCGGCGGTAAATATATGGCTGTTCTTCAGTTTTGTAAAAAGATTCCCAGTGATGAAGGAAGACAACGACAGGCGGCACTGCTTGCGTTCTCAGCATTCAGTGAATTAAAGCATGTTTTTCTTGTTGATGAGGATGTGGATCCCTTTGATATCAATGATGTTATCTGGGCGATGAATACCCGTATGCAGGGAGATTCCGGCATTGTATGTATTCCTGGAGTACGCTGTCATCCACTGGATCCCTCCAACGATCCCTCAATCTCACCTTCCATCAGAGATCATGGAATTGCCTGCAAAACCATTTTTGACTGTACCGTTCCATTTGACCAGAAGAGCCGTTTCAAACGAGCGAAGTTTATGGATGTAGATCCGTCCCGCTGGGTACCGGATATTAACTAGTTAGTTACTGGATTTTTACTAAATACATAAGAGGGATACATATGCCAATCGGAGTAATTGTTAACAGTCTGGCAGTGCTGACAGGCGGCGCTGCCGGAGCTTTATTAGGAAATAAAATACCTGGTCATCTTCGTGATAACCTCACGTTGATCTTCGGAGTCGCTTCCATGTCCATGGGAATCGCTTCAATCGTAAAACTGACTTATCTTCCTGCCGTTGTGTTTGCGGTAATCATTGGAACTGCAATTGGTGAACTGATTCATCTGGAATGGGGCATTACAGCTGCAGCCCAGAAGGTGCAGGCTCCTATTTCAAAAATGTTTTCCGGAAAAGGGACCGGGTTAAGCCAGGAGGAGTTTATGCAGAGACTTGTCAGCATCGTCGTCCTGTTTTGCGCAAGCGGAACCGGTATATTTGGTGCGTTGCAGGCGGGAATGACTGGGGATCATACGATTCTGTTCTCCAAGTCCATTCTTGACTTTTTTACAGCAGGAATTTTTGCAGCAAGCCTTGGATTTATTACGTGCACCGTATGTGTTCCACAGTTTATTGTACTTTTGACTTTGTTTCTCAGCGCTTCTTTCATCATGCCGATGACAACAAAGGAAATGCTAAACGATTTTACCGCATGCGGCGGCATTTTAATGCTGGCTACCGGCCTTCGAATTTCAGGGATCAAATCATTTCCCATAGCAAATATGCTGCCTGCCATGGTACTTGTCATGCCGTTTTCCTATTTCTGGTCTCATGTAATTTTGAGTCTGTTATAAGTCCTGGGAGAAGAAACGGATAATACTTGATGTTATCTTCACAGAAATGATATAATTAAAAAAGCAAAGATAAAAACACAGCCCATGGCATCTGTCATGGAGATCCGGTTGGTAGTCCGGACGGAAACGGTTTACCTCCGTTTCTAAGTAGCCCTCCTCCTGGTCGTCCGTTCTTTGTGTAAACAAGAATAGGAGGAATTGTTATGGACAAGGTTTCGGTTGAATTTTCAGTATTTTTTGAGGAGCCCTTTTGGGTAGGTATTCTGGAGCGGGAAGTGGATGGAAAACTGTTTGTAAGCAAAGTTACATTCGGCCCAGAGCCCAGGGATTATGAGGTAAATGAGTTCCTTCTTAAGAATTACTACAGGCTGAGGTTTAGTCCGGCTGTTGAAGCTGCTGTAAAAGTAAGTAGTAAGAATCCAAAACGGATTTTGCGGGAAGTCCGCAGGCAGATCCAAAACACAGGAATCAGTACAAAATCCCAGCAGGCGCTGAAATTGCAGCAGGAAGAAGGAAAACTGGAGCGGAAGCTTTTATCCCGGGAAGTAAGGGAGGCAAAAGCACAGCAAAAGTTTGAACAGAAACAGCAAAAGAAAAAGGAGAAGCACAGGGGCAGATAATGCCCCTTTCTCTATGGAAAAAATCAGGAAGAGATTGCTTCTTGCATGGGGCTGGGAAGCAGGGTATAATCGATTCTATACTGACAAAAGCAGGTGAAAGAATGTACATAGCAGATTTACATATCCACTCCAGGTATTCCATGGCAACCAGTAAGGACTGTACACCGGAGCAGCTGGATCTCTGGGCGAGACGAAAAGGAATCGGGATTCTTGGCACCGGTGATTTTACTCATCCGGCATGGAGAGATGAGTTAAAAGAGAAACTGATTCCGGCAGAGGAAGGGCTTTATGTGTTAAAGGAAGAGTATCGTCTGGAGGGAGAAAACACCTTCGGTTCCCTGATTCCCCGCTTTGTTATTTCCGGAGAAATCAGTTCCATTTATAAAAAGAACGGAAAGACGAGAAAGGTACACAGCCTTCTTCTTCTGCCAGGACTTCATGCGGCAGAGCAGCTCTCCAGTAAACTTGAGGCTGTGGGCAATATCCGTTCGGACGGCAGACCCATCTTAGGTCTTGACTGCCACGATCTTCTGGAAATGATGCTGGAAGCAGATCCCAGAGCGGTTTATATCCCCGCACATATCTGGACCCCTCATTTCTCCCTGTTCGGGGCATGTTCCGGCTTTGATACCATAGAAGAGTGTTTTGAAGATCTGACTCCTCATATCCATACATTGGAAACCGGACTTTCTTCCGATCCCTCCATGATCTGGAGTATATCGGCGCTGGACCGTTTTCAGCTGATATCCAACTCCGATGCCCATTCTCCTGCAAAGCTTGGCAGAGAAGCCAGCCTTTTGGACATCGAACTGTCCTTTGACGGAATTTCCCATGCTTTAACCAGTGGCAGTGGATTAATGGGAACCATAGAATTCTTCCCCGAAGAAGGAAAATACCACCACGACGGTCACAGAAAATGCGGGATCTGCTTTTCACCTTCCGAAGCAGAAGCGCATTCCGGCAGGTGTCCGGTGTGTGGCGGGAAACTGACCATGGGAGTATCTAACCGGATTAAGCAGCTGTCTGACCGGGGTGAGGGCTTTGTGTTACCCCAGGGAAAGCCGTTTGAGAGCCTGGTTCCGCTGCCGGAGGTGATCGCTGCCTGCCTTGGCTATTCTGCAGCCAGTAAAAAGGTTCAAAATCAGTACTTTGAACTGCTGCGTGGGCTGGGATCAGAATTTGATATATTAAGAGAGGTTCCCCTGGAAGACATCAGAAAGAGATCAGATCCCATGATCGCAGAAGGGGTGAGCCGGCTGCGGGAAGGAAAAGTGGAACGAATACCAGGTTATGACGGGGAATACGGAATCATAAAGCTGTTTGATCCTGATGAAATTTCCCCTGGAAAAAAGAGGAAAGGACTATAACTGATGACAGAAGATAACATTGGCGCAATTCTTAAAAAGCTGGATGACG
>SVDT01000149.1 GCA_015057775.1 Paenibacillaceae bacterium
TTTACAAATCGTAATTACTTACTCCAATGGATACTAAGTTACGGGGATGCCGTAAAGGTTATAGAACCTCTTGATTTAATGGATGAAATTTGCCTGAATGCAAAAAATATATTAAATCAATATAAGTAATACGACATACAGTTGTCTTATTCTATTTGTTACTCTATACACAGATCAAATAAAAGGGAGGAATTAAGTATGAAAAAAGAAATTTCTATTTTTGAAAGGCCGGAAAGCCTTAACGGGTATGATACAAAGCAATACCTGGAAGCCTGCGGCAATTTGTCCTGGTATGATTTAGTGACAGCCATGCCGTCACTGGTGTTCGTCGTTACAGGTTGGAAATCCAACGGTAAAGAAAACGCCTGTCTGCATTCCTGGTCATCCTTTGCGGGCAGCGGAGCTGATAACTTCATCTGTATCATGGGAAAAGTTGATAGAGGCGGGCACATGTATCAATCATTAAAAGAGACGCGGGTTTGCGTGTTGAATTTTCCTTCAAAAGATATTTATGACCGCTGTATTAAAACAATTGGTAATAATGAGTTTGAAACAGATGAAATCACCGCATCTGGTTTAACGGCGGAGAAAGCCACAAAGGTTAATGCGCCGCGAATCAAAGAGTGCTTTTTGAATATGGAATGTGAGTTTCTATGGGAACATGAGCTTTTTGAGGGAAGCAAAGAGGTGGTGGTTGGATTGAAAGCAGTCAACATTTGTATGGATCGCGAACGCTACGACCAAAGTGCGTTTGGAAGATACGGAAAAAACGGATATTTATATCAAATTGACCAGCCGACAAATCCAGAAACAGGAGAAATTGCGCCAATAAATTACGGAACAGTGGAACCGGGCGCTCCTATTGCGTGGATTACGAAATAAAGATTATGTACAATTTTGGAAGCTAACGTGTATAATTTTGACACTTGGGTTGAATTTTTTGCCATAAAATGATAAATGTAATATTTGATATTATAATATACTGGTTTGATTTAAGAAAGGAATCCATTTATGGTAAGAATTATTTATCTGGTGTCTTGTGTGATTATGATTGTTTTTATTATCCGCAGAATATTAATTAAAGCTGTAAAAATGAGTCTGCAAATTAGAACTTATGAAGGAAAAACTGAGGGTTCAATCATAGGTGTCAGAGAAACTATTGAAAAAAAGAAGAATTTTTCTAAAGATTATTACTATTATCCTACATATCGTTATATAGTAAACGATATTACATACGAAGAAGAGTTTCCTTTTCATGAAAATAAAGAAGAAAAATTACCTATTGGAGAGATTCGATTAATACAATATGATGAAAAAAATCCGAAAAACTTTTATCCAGTCGTGAATAAAAACGCCTGGTTTTTAGAGGCATCTAAATATACTTTAAGTATAGTGTGGATTATTGCAACAGCTATCTACATTTGGTATTAATGACAGTATTAATTATTTTATATAATCCCCAGTACTAACTCCATCAAAAGCACAACCCCGCAAGCCGTCAATGATACAAAAATCAACGACTTCCCCCTATAAGCCATAACCACAGCTGCCGCCAATGCCGCAGCAGCAGACCAGATACTCCTGGTAGCTGACAAAATTGCCGGAAACGTCATCACGGACAAGGTTACATAAGGAACGTAGAAGAGAAAAGACCGTACCCATGTATTTTTTATATCCCGCCGGATCAGAGTCAGAGGAAGTACTCGGATGGCGTAAGTCACAATTGCCATTACCAAAATGTATACATAGATACGGTCATTCATAACAATCCTCCTCTTTGGTTGGAAATGGAAATAAAAATGCAGCGGCTCCTGCAATTACGACTGTCAAAAGAATGAGCCTCATACCAGAAGAAATCATACGCAGCCATGGTAGCCAGGAAAACAGGAAACTAAGAATCATGGAAGCAGCTACCACCCACGCCAAAGTCCGGTTATCCCTTGCCGGCGGTACAATAATCGCCACAAACATGCCATATAACCCCACACTTAATGCACTAATAATCCGGTCTGGAAGCAGGCTTCCGGACACTGCACCGAAAGCAGTTCCAAGTGTCCAGCCAGGTACAGCTGCAGACAGGAGTCCATAACAGTACAGTGGATCTATTTTTCCGGATTTGCACACTGAAACACCAAAAACTTCATCTGTTACGCCGTATCCAATAAGAAGACGATGGATAAAAGGAGTATCTTCTTTAAATTTCTGGGACAGGGAACAGGACATTAAGCTATACCTTAAATTGATCACAAACTGGGCAAGTGCCAGTTCTCCAAGGGATGCCCCTGCTTTAATAATCCCAAGTCCGGCAAACTGTCCTGCTGAGGTTAAGTTAGTAAGTGACATCACGATGGCCTGCCATGGTGTAAGACCCGTGTTAGCCGCCATAATGCCAAAGGTAAAGGATACTGCAAAATACCCAAGCCCGATTGGAATCCCGTCCTTTATTCCGGTAGTATATTGTAAGCTTCGATTATTCATAAAAATCCTCCGTAACAGGGCTTGTAGCCCTTTGGTAAACTAAGAAAAATATACCACGGTTCTTTACATCAGTAAAACAAATGTTTATAATGGAAACATTAGGAAAACTGATGGATAAGGGGGCAGATGAATGAACCGGTACCGGGCAGTGGTTAAAATTGCGGAATGCGGGGGATTTACAAAAGCGGCAAGGGAGCTGGGTTATACACAGTCTGCTGTCAGCCAGATGGTTCAGTCTCTGGAAGAGGAACTTGATACGGTCCTTTTTGTACGGTCAAAAAAAGGTGTAACACTGACTCCGGACGGTGCAGAACTTATGCCTTACATAAAAAATATCTGCCATGCATACAGGGAATTGATGGAAAAACGAAGTGAGATAGAAGGAATTCAGAATGCCTCCATCCGTATTGGAACATTTGCCAGCGTATCCTGTCACTGGCTTCCAGGACTGATGAAAGGATTCAAAGAAAAATATCCTTCTGTCAGCTTTCAGCTTTATCAGGGGGACTACACGGCAATTGAGGAGCTGGTGAAGGAAGGGAGCGTGGACTTTGGTTTCGTTAATCCCCAGGCAGTAACGGATCAGGAACTGAAAACCATTCCCTTAAAAAAAGATCCCATGCTTGCAGTTCTTCCCATCAACCATCCCCTGGCGGCAAAAGATAATATTCTTATTGAGGAATTGGCGCAGGAGCCATTTATATTGCTGGAAGAGGGAAGTTTAAATGAGCCTATGGAATATTTCCAGCAGCATGGAATCAAGCCCAACATTCAATATATTGTTCATGATGATTATACAATTATGGCGATGATTGAAAAAGGACTGGGTGTGGGTATTCTTTCCCAATTAATTTTAAACAGGGTGGATTATAAAAATGCTGTAAGAAATATGGAACCAACCCTAAGCAGAACCATTGGAGTTGTATTTAAGGATCAGAGGATTTTACCTGCTGCAAGCAGGCATTTTCTGGATTATTTAACAGATGCATACAAAGAATTGGAATGAGTATGGAAAATACCTTTTTCCGGTTCTGGATATCTGGAAAAATAATTACCATGTATTACCACTGGAAAAATGGAAGTGAGAGTGCTATCATATTCTTGTAACACAAATGTAATAAATTTGTAACAAACCCAAAAGGAGGAAATAACATTGAAGAAACTAAAGGCAATTGGATTGATTACGTTAACCTTAACAAGCATGCTTCCATTAACAGCAAACGCAGCGGTGAATAACTCATACAGACAGTGCTATGGCGGAAGAAACGTGACTGCAATTTATGGCTCCTGCAATGCCAGTGATTTAAAGGCGAAGCTTCAGCAGCTTGGGATCAACTCAAATAATTTTGACTGGTCAAGTTTAATCAACGGCAATGGTAATAATAATGGAAATTGCAACAATGGTAACGGAAGCAATACCAATAATGGAAATACAAACAATGGTAATACCAACAACGGCAATACCAATAACGGTAATACCAATAACGGTAATACCAACAATGGCAATACCAACAATGGCAATACCAACAACGGTAACACAAACAATGGCAACACAAACAACGGTTCTACTACCAACAAGACCTACACTCAGCAGGTTGTTGATCTGGTAAATGCAGAAAGAGCAAAAGCTGGACTTGCACCTCTTACCATTGATGCTAACGTAGAAAAAGCAGCTAATGTTAGAGCCAATGAAATTCAGTCTTCTTTCGAGCATGTACGTCCTAACGGCAGCTCCTTCTCCACTGCATTAAAGGAGCAGAGCGTTAACTTCCAGGGCGCAGGTGAGAACATTGCCTGGGGACAGAAAACACCAGAAGAAGTTATGAATGCCTGGATGAACAGTGCCGGACATCGCGCTAACATCTTAAATAAGAACTTTACACATATCGGTGTTGGTAATTTACAAAACAGTGCAGGTACACAGTACTGGGTACAGTTGTTTACATACTAATAAAATAAGTCCTCACCGGACTCCATACATTAGGCTCCCCTCCAGACTTTCGGTTTGGGGGAGTTTTTTAATTTGCGGATAGAAATTTACTTTTTACCAGCTCCATAAAACGCAGCATTTCCGGGTTTAAATATTTATTCTGATGGTAAATTATCTGGTATTCCCGTTTCAGTTCAATTCCCTTAAGGGGCAGGGCAAGAAGTGTTCCTTTTTCTAAGTATTCAGCCACCTGGCGTTCCGGCAGTATGGCGATTCCAAGATTGGTATGAACTCCCAATATGATTGCTTCATTGCTGGTGCTCTCAAGGACAGGGCGGAGAATGAAATCATGGAGGTGAAAGGCAGCTTCAGCCAGCTTTCTGGTCTGACTTCCATTTTCTCTCAAAAGAAAACGTTCTTCTCTTAATTCCTCCAGTGTAACGTTCTCCTTTTTGGCAAAGGAGTGAGAAGGGCTGCACACCAGCACTAACTGTTCTTTGGCAAATGGTTCCGTCAGAATTTTATCCGAGCTGCTGACTCCTTCTGTGAGAGCCAGATCCAGCTGGTTTTCCAGAATGGCAGCTTCTATTTTTTCTGAGGTGTCAACTTTTAAGTAAGGCATTGGAATCTGATTGTCTTTTGTGAAACAATGAATGAGTTCAGGCATCAGGCAGGCTCCGATGGTGCTTGAAAATCCGATGCGCAGCGGGGTGGTTTGATTCTGCTTTTTAAATTCCAGATCCATTTCCAGATAAAGAGAGGTAATGTGAGACGCGAATTCGTACAGATGACGGGCTGCGCTGGTTTTTTGAATGCCCCTTCCAACCCGCTCAAATAACTGGATGGAATACTCATTTTCCAGTTCCCGGATTGCAAGGCTTACGGCAGGCTGACTGATATTCAGCTTATTAGCGGCAGCAGTAATGCTTTCTTCCTTATAGACGGTGACAAAGATCATCAAGGTTTTAATGGACATGACTTCCTCCTGACTAATATCATATTTACATACTGGTAATATATGATATATAAGTAAAAAAATATGGTTCTAGGGGAATAGATAAGGAAATTCTACCATATAGATAAAGAAAAAACAATAACATACTTTACAAATATGTAAATGGGGATTAAACTTCCAGATAACACACGGGGCATGCGGAGGTTCATGAATGAGAAAACGAGGAAAAAAGCGGGCAGCAGCCCTTGTGCTGATGATAATGGCAGCAGGAATACTGGCAGGATGTGCAAAGCAGACGGATTCCGGAAAAGACGGAACACTTACAATTACCAACGTTTCTTACGATCCCACCAGAGAGTTTTATCAGGAGTACAACAAAATCTTTGAAGACTATTACAGGGACACCTATAAAAACGGAATAACTGTGGTCCAGTCCCACGGAGGATCAGGGGGCCAGGCACGTTCCGTCATTGAAGGAGCAAAAGCGGATGTGGTGACTCTGGCTCTGGCTCATGATATTACCATGATTGAAAAGTCTGGTCTGATCGATTCCGGGTGGATTAAGGAATTTGAGGGTAATTCATCACCTTATACCTCAGCAATCGTATTTCTGGTGAGGAAAGGGAATGAAAAAAACATAAAAGACTGGTCTGATTTAATCAAACCAGGTGTTGAGGTTATTACCCCGGATCCCAAGAGCAGCGGCGGTGCCTGCTGGAATTTCCTGGCTGCATGGCAGTATGCAAAGGTTTCATATCAGGGAGATGAAGAGAAGATGAAAGCCTTTGTGGCAGATCTTTATAAAAATGTTTCTGTCATGGATTCAGGAGCCAGAGGAGCCACCACCACATTTGTGGAAAAGGGAGATGTGCTGATTGCCTGGGAGAATGAGGCTATCAATACGGTGAAAGAATACCCGGATCAGTATGAAATCATCACCCCCAGTATCAGTATTCTTGCAGAACCCAGTGTGGCGGTAGTGGATGAAAACGCCCGCAAAGACGGAGCAGAGAAAGCCTCAGAGGAATACTTAAAATACCTTTATTCCGATAAAGCCCAGAGGCTGATCGGGGAATATGGATACAGACCCTCAAATAAAAAGATTTTATCTGAATTCTCTGGGAAATTTGATCTTAATGTAAATCTTTGCACCATTGACGATTTTGGCGGCTGGGATGCTGCTTATGAGACCTTTTTTGCAGACGGAGGAATCTTTGATGAGATTTACGATAATTAGAGGGAGGAACCACACATGACGAAACAGTTAGTTCGGGCAGGAAAAAGCCAGCGTGTCATACCAGGATTCGGACTGAGTATGGGGATCACTCTTTTCATGCTTTCGGTGATTATACTCATTCCCCTTGCTTCAGTCCTGGTATATTCCTTCCAGTTATCACCCCGGGAATTTATAGAACTGATTACAAAGACCAATGTGGTAAATGCGTTTAAGACCAGCTTGCTATGTTCCCTTTTTGCCGCATTTGTCAACAGTGTGTTCGGTCTGATTCTCGCCTGGGTCCTTGTCCGGTATGAGTTTCCCGGCAAACGGATTATGGACGGAATCATCGAACTTCCCTTTGCCCTTCCCACCGCAGTAGCAGGAATTACACTGTCTAAGCTGTACTCCGATACCGGGGTTATGGGCGGATTCCTTGGACTGTTGGGAATAAAAGCGGCATATACCAAGGTCGGGCTGACCATTGCCCTGATTTTTATCGGAATCCCATTTGTAGTCCGGTCCATTCAGCCGGTTCTTGAGACACTTGATCCACGGTATGAAGAGGCAGCAGCAATTCTTGGAGCCGGGAAGTTCCACACCTTTCGAAAAGTAATTCTGCCGGAGCTTGGACCTGCACTTTTAACTGGTTTTGGTCTTGCCTTTGCAAGAGGGGTGGGGGAATACGGCAGCGTGATCTACATATCAGGCAATAATGCCAGAAATCAGACACAGGTGGTTTCCTATGTGATCATGCAGAAACTCAATTATGTGGATTATCCAGGTGCAACAGCAATCGCTCTTGTGATGCTTTTTTTATCCTTTCTGGTTTTACTGTTAGTAAATATGGTTCAGGTACATCAGGCGAAACGTACCAGCTGCTTATAGGAGGGAACATGTATGAAAATAAAAAGTAAGTGGATTCTCATAGGAATCAGTGGGATATTTCTTTTTTTCATGCTGGTTCTGCCTCTGATCTCCGTAATTATTAATTCTCTGAAAGAGGGAATAGGCTTTTACTTTCAATCATTGGCTACCCCTACTGTAAAATCGGCGTTTGGTGTTACTGTGCTGGCAGCTGTGATTGCGGTCGTCGTCAATACGATTTTCGGAATTGCAGCAGCATGGCTGATCACCAGATTTTCTTTTAAAGGAAAACAGATTCTCTCAGCAGTCATTGACATTCCATTTTCCATTTCTCCAGTCATTGCAGGGCTTGCTTTTTTGATGACATTTGGAAGAATGGGCTGGGCAGGTGGTCTGATTGCCAGATTAAATGAAGCTCTTGGAACGAATATCCAGATCGTATTTTCCGTTCCAGGAGTGGTGCTTGCTACTGTATTTGTCACATTTCCATTTGTATCAAGGGAGATTATACCGGTACTTCTGTCTGTAGGAAAAGAAGAGGAAGAGGCGGCGGCACTTATGGGGGCAGATGGCTTTACCATATTCCGGAAAATAACCTTTCCTCATATCCGCTGGGCCCTTCTTTATGGGGTAATTCTTTGTACGGCAAGAGCACTTGGAGAGTTTGGTGCTGTCCATGCCTTGTCAAAAACCAGAGGGGAGACGTTTACCCTTCCTCTGGAAATCGATGCCCTCTATCTTTCCAATTCATCGGAGTCCATTACTTCGGCATTTGCTGTTTCTTCCATTCTGGTTCTTATGGCAGTAGCAGTGCTGATCATACGAAACATAGCAGAGCATCAGGCTAAAAAGAATGAGGAAAACCATTAACGTGAAGTCAGGAGGGTCTTATGTACATAGAAATGAGAAATATCGAGAAATCATACGGAGATTTTAAGGCTTCCAAAGAGGTGAATTTTGGACTGGAAAAAGGAACACTGGCAGCCCTTCTTGGACCTAGCGGAAGCGGGAAAACAACAATTCTGCGGATGATTGCTGGTTTTGAAACACCGGATACCGGTGATATCATGATTGATGAGAAACGAGTCAATGATCTGCCTGCTGCAGACAGAGGAATCGGTTTTGTATTTCAAAATTATGCACTGTTTCGGTATATGACGGTCTATGAAAATATCGCTTTTGGTCTGGAAGTGAAAAAGATTAATAAAAAGCTGATAAAAGAGCGTGTCATGGAACTGCTTTCCTTAACCGGACTGGAGGGGCTAGAAAAACGCTATCCCAATCAGCTCTCCGGCGGACAGCGTCAGAGGGTTGCATTTGCCAGAGCACTGGCGCCAAGCCCGGGGCTATTGCTCCTTGATGAGCCATTTGCGGCGATTGATGCAAAGGTACGACAGGAACTTCGCAGCTGGTTAAAGGAGATGATTCATAAGGTAGGGATTACCAGCATTTTTGTCACCCACGATCAGGATGAGGCGGTGGAAGTAGCAGATGAAATCATTGTCACCAATCAGGGGAGAATCGAACAGATTGCAAATCCGTTTGAGATCTATAAAAATCCGGCAACTCCTTTCGTCGCTGAGTTTATCGGACAGTCCGCCAGAATGGATGGATATCATAAGCTGAAGGGATTTGAAAAGGGTGATTTTACAGGGGCAATCATCCGGCCGGAATTTGTGGAAGCATTTAAAAGTGACAATCTGAAATTTCAGGATGTGATGAGATGTTCGGAAGAGGGAATCATTGAAGATATTTCATTCCGCGGAAATTATCTGGAGGTCCGTCTGAATGTAAACGGAATTTCCCTGACAACCCGCAGATCCTTAGAAAGGCGTCCTGTTTCCGTTGGAGAAAAGATGCATGTGATTGTTTACCGTATTTATGCTTACGATGACAAGAAAGCGTATCTGCTGGAAAATTCATTGTTAAACGGAGCCAATATTGTCACATTCTGACGTTTGAAAATAAAGATCTTACAGAGGAGTCAAAAATGAGTATAAGGTTAAAACGGGAAGTTATGACGGCGGATGTCCTGATTATAGGGGGAGGGACGGCTGGCTGTTATGCGGCGCTGACTCTTTCAAAGCATTCTGATTTAAAGGTTATCGTTGCCGAAAAAGCTGGGATCCGAAGGAGCGGTTGTCTGGCAGCAGGAGTAAATGCCATTAATGCCTACATTACTGACGGGCAGACCCCTGAGGATTATGTGGACTATGCAATGAAAGATGCGGCGGGCATAGCCAGAGAAGATCTTCTGTTAACGGCAGCCAGGAGATTTAATAAAGTGACAGCCGATTTAGAACGGCTGGGGCTTGTGATCCTAAAGGATGAAACGGGTAATTATGTGACCAGAGGAAAACGCAATATTAAGATTAATGGAGAAAATATAAAGCCCATTCTTGCCGATGCCGTATTGCAGGTACCAAATGTCACGGTTTTAGAGCACGTAAATATGACCGATCTTCTTGTAACTGACAATGAAATAAAAGGAGCGGTAGGGTTTCATATGGAAGATACCACCGCTTATGAGATCCGGGCAGCTGCCGTTATTGTGACTACCGGAGGTGCGGCTGGGCTTTATAAACCCAATAATCCGGGTTTTTCCCGCCATAAGATGTGGTATCCTCCCTTTAATACAGGTGCAGGTTATGCCATGGGAATTAAGGCGGGTGCAGAAATGACCTCCTTTGAAATGCGGTTTATTGCACTCCGCTGTAAGGATACCATAGCACCTACCGGAACCATCGCTCAGGGAGTCAGGGCTAAACAGATCAATTCAAAAGGTGAGATTTACGAAGAAAAATATGGAATCACCACCAGTGAACGGGTCTATGGAACTGTAAGGGAGAATCAGCTGGGTAATGGTCCCTGCTATCTTCACACAGAGGGAATTGACAAAGATACAGAGGAGGATTTGCTGAAAGCGTACTTAAATATGGCTCCCAGCCAGACTCTCCGGTGGCTGCAAAGCGACAGGACCCCTGGAAAAGAGGATGTGGAAATAACCGGAACCGAGCCTTATATCGTTGGAGGGCACACTGCAAGCGGTTACTGGATTAATACCAACAGGGAAACCACTGTAACTGGCCTGTATGCAGCAGGTGATGTAGCAGGCGGCTGTCCTCAGAAGTATGTGACAGGCGCTCTGGCAGAAGGGGAAATCGCAGCACTTGATATTATTAATAAAGGCCGGAAAATGGATTCTTCCTATGAGGCTTTATCCTTTGCTGAGGAAACGTTCCAGGAGTATGAGCGCATTTTAAATGGCTCA
>SVDT01000150.1:0-1582 GCA_015057775.1 Paenibacillaceae bacterium
CTCCCGTACTGTTGGATCAAAAGGAGTGGGACCTTAAGCTTGCACCGGGAGAAAAGGCGGTTGCCGTTCATATTCCGGAAGGTTCTGATTTATCTCCTGACAGCATTGACTCTTCTTTTCATACTGCAAAGAACTATTATGAAAATCAGATTCTTGTCTGCGACAGCTGGCTTCTGGATCCCCATCTTAATCATATTCTGCCTGAGACCAGCAAAATCATAAGCTTTATGAAACGATTTCATAAAATGCCTGTACTAACCGGGCAGCCACAGATACTGGAACGGGTTATGGGCTTTGATTTTACCATGGAAGCACTGGAATATTTTTCCTGCACTACTTCGCTGCAGGCCTCATTAAAGAAGTATCTTTTAGATGGAAATGAGATGTTTACCACAGCAGGTTTTATGCTATGGAGATAACAACCGGGAGGAGTACAAGGCTATGACAGGATATTATGCCGGACTGGATGTGGGAGGAACCAATGGACGTTTAAAGATCTGCGATCCCGCAGGTAACGTGCTGGGTGAATTTACAGCACCTGGCTGCAGCCTCAACACAGATGGAGCCGAAAAAAGCAGGCTGCGTTACCGGGAACTGGTAATCCCAGCTTTAAAAGAGCTGAATCTGGATCCGGGCAGCTGCCTGGGGATCTGTGTGGCAGCAAGCGGAATTGATGTTCCGGCGCATGAACGTGATTGCAGATCCTTTTTTGTAGAAATGGGATTTTTGCCTGACAAACTGAAGGTAATCAATGACTGCGAAGTATTTCTTTATGTGACCGAAACGCCGGCTCTTATAATAATATCCGGCACCGGTTCCGTATGCTTTGGAAGAGATGAGAACGGGCTCATACACAGAACAGGAGGCTATAATCACATTGTAAGCGATGAAGGCAGCGGTTTTGATCTGGGACTAAAGGTTTTAAGATCAGTAGGCAATGATTTATCCGGGCGGGGCGGGAGTCCCATTCTTACGCCTCTTTTTATCAAGTCGACCGGAATTGATACATTGGGAAAAATAGATGATTATATCAATGCTAATCTTATGGAGAAATCCCAGATCGCCAGATTTTCCCTTCTTGCCTGTCAGGCAGCAGCATTAGGAGACGAGACTGCCATAGAGATTCACCGGGAATGTGCAGACGCCTTATGGGGGCTGATCCGTGATACTGCAGCTAAAATGGAAGCAGATGGATTTGATCTCTGGTACTGGGGAAGCCTTCTTGTGAAAAATGATATTCTGCGGGAGATGGTGGATGAAAGAGTTAACAAAGGACTGCCGGGGGTGAGGACTTCCATACCACGGATTACAGCACTTGATGCAGCACTCCAGGCTGCAGTGAAATTGCATCACATACCCTGAAAAATCGGATTTTGGTATAAATACAATATTTATAGGTGAATATAGGAAAAGAAGAGGGCGACGCCCTCTTTTCTTTTATCAAAATATAGAAAAATGTCGAAAAATATTTGTGCAAATTGTACCTTTTACTTGCAATTATAAGACATTTTTAGTAAAATATTGTTATAGACTTAAATACCGAACAGGAGGAATGCTTATGAACGTGTATGGAACAAAACAA
>SVDT01000150.1:1592-10700 GCA_015057775.1 Paenibacillaceae bacterium
CGGGGGCGCCGGTAAAACTACCCTTGCTGAAGCAATGGCGTTAGTGACCGGAGCCATCAGCAGAATGGGAAAAGTTACCGATGGCAATACCATCAGCGATTATGACAAAGAAGAGATTAAGAGACAGTTCTCCATCTCCACTTCCCTGATTCCATTGGAATATGAAGGAGAGGATGGACCGATCAAGATTAATTTACTTGATACTCCCGGTTATTTTGATTTTGTTGGTGAGGTTGAAGAAGCAATCAGTGTAGCAGATGCTGCTGTTATCGTAGTAAACTGCAAGGCAGGAATTGAAGTTGGTACGTTAAAGGCATGGGAGCTCTGTGAAAAGTACAAGCTTCCCAGACTGTTTTTTGTAACCAATATGGATGACGATCAGGCCAGCTTTCGTGAACTTCTTTTAAAGCTGGAGAAAGAATTCGGAAGAAAGATAGCTCCGTTCCACCTTCCTATCAGAGAGAACGAAAAGTTCGTAGGATTTGTGAATGTGGTTAAAATGGCTGGGCGGCGCTTCACCGTTAACAGTGATTATGTGGAATGTGAGATTCCTGAGTATAGCCAGAAGAATTTAGGAATTGCCAGAGAAGCTTTGATGGAAGCAGTTGCTGAAATCAGTGAGGAATACATGGAACGGTATTTCTCAGGCGACGAGTTTACCCTGGAAGAGATTTCTTCTGCACTTCGGGAACATGTAATACAGGGAAATATCGTTCCGGTCATGCTTGGTTCCGGAATTAATGCCCAGGGTGTAAAGATGGTTTTACAGGCAATTGACAAGTATTTTCCATCACCGGAGCGTTATGAATGCATCGGTGTGGATGTTTCCACCGGAGAACGTTTTACTGCCAGATACAATGACAATGTATCTTTGTCAGCCCGGGTATTTAAGACAATCTTAGACCCGTTTATCGGCAAGTATTCTCTGATGAAGATCTGTACAGGAACATTGAAAGCGGATTCAGCCATCTATAATGTAAATAAAGATACGGAAGAAAAAAGTGGTAAACTCTATGTACTAAGGGGAAAAGATGCCATCGAAGTTCCGGAATTAAAAGCGGGAGATATTGGAGCCGTATCCAAGCTGAACGTGACACAGACCGGTGATACCATAGCCCTTCGCTCTGCACCCATTGTCTATCATAAGCCTGAGATTTCTACTCCTTATACGTATATGCGTTATAAGACGAAAACAAAGGGTGACGATGATAAGGTTTCCAATGCACTGGCTAAATTAACGGAAGAGGACTGGACCTTAAAGGCAGTGAATGATACGGAGAACCGTCAGTCTCTTCTGTATGCAATCGGCGATCAGCAGCTGGAGGTAGTGGTCAGCAAGCTGTTAAACCGCTATAAGGTTGAGATTGAATTAAGCAAACCTAAATTTGCTTTCCGTGAGACCATCCGCAAAAAAGTGGAGGTTCAGGGAAGATACAAGAAGCAGTCCGGCGGTCATGGCCAGTTTGGTGATGTAAAGATGACCTTTGAGCCTTCCGGTGATTTGGAGACTCCTTATATATTTGAAGAATCTGTATTTGGCGGAGCAGTTCCCAAGAATTATTTTCCTGCAGTGGAAAAGGGAATTGCTGAATGTGTCTTAAAAGGACCATTAGCTGCCTATCCCGTTGTAGGAATCAAGGCAACGCTCACCGACGGATCCTATCATCCAGTGGATTCCTCCGAGCTTGCATTTAAGATGGCGGCGACCATGGCCTTTAAAAAAGGCTTTATGGATGCCAATCCGGTACTGCTGGAACCCATCGCTTCCTTAAAAGTCACAGTGCCCGATAAATTTACCGGCGATGTTATGGGAGATCTAAACCGGAGAAGAGGACGTGTTCTTGGAATGAACTCCAATCATCATGGAAAACAGGTTATAGAGGCGGATATTCCCATGTCCGAGCTGTTTGGCTATAATACAGACCTTCGCTCCATGACAGGTGGTATTGGTACTTTTGAATATGAGTTCAGCCGGTATGAGCTGGCTCCCGGAGATGTTCAGAAGAAAGAAGTGGAGGAACGGGCATCCAAGGTTGACCGTACAGAAGTATAAAACAGGTACCAGGGCGGATCCAATGCATGATTGGATCCGCTTTTTGCAGCATCAGGATTCCGGTTCCAATGTAAGAAACCAGCAGAATTGCGTATTTGCCCATTCTGTGTTACACTGGTATCAATTCAGCAGGAGGTAAGATTTTTGGTGGAAGAGACAAAAGGCGCAAAAAAAGTATTTGGCAGAATCGGACTTGGATATACGGGGTTTCTCAGTGCATCTATTGTACTGCAGATTGTGTTAAGGATTGTGATTCAGGTGGTCAGTCAGAACGGAATTTTTAATTTGTCCAGGGGCTGGTCCTTATTTTCGGTTTCCCTGGCTAATTATGCAGCGGGAGGGCTGGTTTTATTTCTGATTATAAAGAATATACCTGTTACCCATAAGCCGGTAAGCCAAAAACCGGAAAAAATGCTGTTGATTTATTCTTTTTTTATCTGTATCAGTGCATTGGTTGCCGGTAACCTGGCGGGACAGCTGCTTATGTATCTCATCAGTGCTCTGGAAGGAAAGCCTATGATGAATCCCGTTGCAGAAGTACTTAAGGGACTGAATACAGGAACAATCGTTGCAATTATGGTAATCATGGCTCCGGTCTGCGAAGAGATTCTCTTTCGAAAACTCATCATTGACCGTGTCCGCAGATATGGGGATAAGGCAGCTATATTGGTATCTGCTATTATTTTTGGATTGTGTCATGGGAATTTTTATCAATTCTTCTATGCATTTGGGATCGGTCTTGTATTTGGCTATATTTATACCAGAACAGGAAGAATCCGCTATACCATTGGGTTTCATATGTTTATTAATTTCCTTGGATCCGTTGCAGCTATTTATATTCAGAATATCAAGCCCCTTGCAGTTTTCTATGCCCTGTTTTTGTATGGAGCTATGATCGCTGGTACCGTATTGTTTTTTGTCACAAGGGAAAAATGGATTTTCTGGCAGGGTGAGGAATCGGTATGGGGCAGGGGAGCAGGTAAAATCCTGTTTTTGAACGTTGGTATGATTTTATTTTTTGTATTGTCTGCCATTTCCTTTGTTGTTGCAGAGTTTTCATAAAATCGGGTTGACACATCCGGGCAATTATGTTACATTTACACTTAGCAAAAATACTGTGATTAGGAGTAGTAAGCAGTCTGAAACATTCAGAGAGCCGGCGGCTGGTGAGAGCCGGTTGGGAAAGATTGCTGAACTGGCCTTTGAGTAGCATACTGAAGAAAGCCATGGCTTTTGTGTAGGTATAGCCGGAATCCCGACCGTTACAGCGGGCGGACAGGAGAGTCTGTCCGGTTGAGCGCATACGTTCTGTATGAAATAGAGTGGTACCACGCGGTAGATACTGCGTCTCTATAGCCGTTTTATTACGGGTGGAGGCGCTTTTTTTATGCAATCAGAATCAAATTTACCGTGATTGTCTAATAAGGAGGAATTTTGTTATGGCATCATCTTATAACCACAGTGCCATTGAGAAAAAATGGCGCGAGAATTGGGAAAAGAACCCCATCAATGTTGACGATGGAAAGAAACCAAAATATTATTGTCTGGATATGTTCCCATATCCGTCTGGCAGCGGCCTTCATGTTGGCCATTGGAGAGGTTATGTGATCTCTGACGTCTGGAGCCGTTATCAGATTTTAAAGGGACATTATGTGATTCACCCTATGGGTTGGGATGCATTTGGCCTTCCTGCAGAGAATTATGCCATTAAGATGGGCGTTCATCCGGCAAAATCAACGGCTGAGAACGTAAGTAATATTAAACGGCAGATCAATGAAATCGCGGCTGTTTACGACTGGGATATGGAAGTAAATACCACAGATCCTGGATTTTATAAGTGGACCCAGTGGATTTTTGTCCAGATGTTTAAGAAGGGTCTTGCCTATGAAAAGGAATTCCCCATTAACTGGTGTCCTTCCTGTAAAACCGGTCTTGCCAACGAGGAAGTGGTAAACGGCTGCTGCGAGCGCTGCGGAACCACAGTTACCAAAAAGAATTTAAGACAGTGGATGTTAAAGATCACTGCCTATGCAGACCGCCTTTTAAATGATTTGGATAAGCTTGACTGGCCGGAAAAGGTTAAAAAGATGCAGACTGACTGGATCGGAAAATCTTACGGTGCAGAAGTAGACTTTAAAGTAGAGGGGAAAGAAGAAGCCATTACGGTTTACACCACAAGACCTGATACCTTATACGGAGCAACCTTTATGGTTCTTGCACCGGAGCATGCCCTTGCATCTTCTCTTGCAACAGAGGAAACCAAAGCAGAAGTAGACCAGTATATCTATGACGCTTCCATGAAATCCAATGTAGACCGTCTCCAGGATAAGGAAAAAACAGGAGTATTTACCGGAAGCTATGCTATCAATCCTTTAAGCGGAGCAAAAGTTCCCATCTGGATTTCCGATTATGTACTGGGTGACTACGGAACTGGCGCAATTATGTGCGTTCCGGCTCACGATGACAGAGACTTTGAATTTGCAACCAAATTTAATATTCCGATCATTCAGGTAATTGCAAAAGACGGCAAAGAAATTGAGAATATGACAGAGGCCTATACAGACGCCAGCGGAACCATGATTAATTCCGGCGAATGGAATGGCATGGAATCAGCCGTTCTTAAAAAAGAAGCACCTGCCATGATCGAAGCAAGAGGTCTTGGTAAGAAAACAGTAAACTTTAAACTTCGTGACTGGGTATTTTCCAGACAGCGTTACTGGGGTGAGCCGATTCCGATTATTCACTGCCCTCACTGCGGCAATGTTCCCGTGCCGGAAGATCAGCTTCCTCTTACTCTTCCGGAAGTGGAAAGCTATCAGCCGACTGGTACAGGAGAATCCCCTCTGGCAGATATTGACGAGTGGGTTAATACCACCTGTCCGGTATGCGGTGCAGCTGCAAAGAGAGAGACCAACACCATGCCTCAGTGGGCAGGATCTTCCTGGTATTTCCTCCGTTATGTAGACAGCCACAATGATCAAGAACTGGTATCCAGAGAGAAAGCGGACAAATATCTTCCTGTTGATATGTATATCGGCGGTGTGGAGCATGCAGTTCTTCATCTTCTGTATTCCCGTTTCTACACCAAGTTCTTAAATGATATCGGTGTGGTAGATTTTGACGAGCCATTCACCAAACTGTTTAACCAGGGAATGATTACTGGTAAAAACGGAATTAAGATGAGTAAATCAAAGGGCAATGTGGTTTCTCCTGATGAGCTTGTTCAGGATTATGGCTGTGATTCCCTCCGTATGTATGAACTTTTTGTAGGACCGCCGGAGTTAGATGCAGAGTGGGATGACAGAGGAATTGAAGGCGTCAGCCGTTTCTTAAACCGTTTCTATAATCTGGTATCAGATAACTGTGAAAAGAATGTAGAAGCGACCAAAGAGATGATCCGTCTCCGCAACAAACTGGTATTTGACATTGAACAGCGTTTCAACCAGTTTAACTTAAACACTGTAATATCCGGCTTTATGGAATATAACAACAAGCTGATCGAGCTTGCAAAAACAGCCGGCGGTATTGACAAAGAGACATTAAAGACCTTTGTAATTCTTCTAGCTCCATTTGCTCCTCATATTGGCGAGGAACTGTGGCAGCAGCTTGGCGGCACAGACTCTGTATTCCATGCCACATGGCCGGAGTGGAGTGAGGAAGCAATGAAAGAGGATGAAATCGAAGTGGCTGTTCAGGTAAATGGTAAAACAAGAGCAGTTGTAAAACTTCCGGCGGATGTTTCAAAGGAAGATGCAATTGAGGCTGGTAAGGCATTGATTCCGGATAAGATTACCGGAACCATTGTGAAGGAAATTTATGTTCCTGGAAGAATTGTAAATATCGTTTGCAAATAATATCGACTGCATTTGGAATTCTTTAAACAAGCGAAAAACCTTGATTCTATAAGGGCTAAACTTATTATAGCTTGTTAAAACTTATTAAACTTTATTATCGTTTTGGTATAAGATTGGTGTAATGAAGTAAAGAAATTGAACAATTTTAGTATTAAGATAAGGGCATTATAAGCTATAGAAATACGGCTTATAGTGTCCTTATTTAGCGTTTAAATAATGCAATAGAGGACAATCAATGTTTGGAACAGTAACAAAGTATTTAATAGGCATATTGTATAGAAATATCTGGTATGCCTATTTTTTTTATTTTGTGGGTGTGGTATGATTAATGTAAATAATTAATATTGATTGGGGGAATAGGGTATGGTTTTATTAATAATTCTGTGTATTATTATTTTTATTGCAATTATTATCAACATCGTTTTAACAATGCAAAAATCAACATCTGTAGATACTGAAAAAATCAAGAGAGAATTATTAAGTGAGTTTGCCAATCAGCAGACGGTTTTTGTCGGATCTATGAAAAATGAAATACTGAATGAGATACGTTCTTCAAGAACGGAGATGGGTGCAACTGTTCAAAATACAATGAAGAGTTTCGTAGATTCCTTTACCTTGGTTCAAAATCAATCTACTAATAGGCAGGATATTAGACTGAAGGAACTAACTGATAGTATTTCAAAAAATCAGAACGTAATGAAGGTAGATATTGTTGAAAAGCTATCATCACTTCAAGCCAGTCAGTCGGAAAGTATCACAGCACTTCAGAATAGTGTGAAAGAGACAACTACAATGCTTTCAGATGCACAAAATAAGCAATTTGAAATGCAGGACAAACGACTGAGTGAGATATCTCAAATGTTAAAGGAAGCCCAGACGAGTTTAGAGACCTCTGTGTCTGAGAGACTGAAATCGGTAGATGAGCAATTCAAAACTTTTACCGTACAAAACAAAGAGTCCATAGATGGTATCAGAAATACTGTGCAAGAGCGATTGGAATCTTTACGTAACGATAATAATCAGCAGCTTGAAAAAATGCGGGCAACAGTAGATGAAAAACTGCAAAAGACCCTTGATGAGCGGATCACGCAATCATTTAAAATGGTGAATGATAGACTTCAAGAGGTATATACTGGATTAGGCGAGATGAAAACACTCGCTACCGGAGTGGGCGATCTGAAAAAGGTTTTATCAAATGTTAAGACAAGAGGGATTGTCGGTGAATATCAATTAGGAGCAATCATCGAAGAAATATTGACAAAGGAGCAATATGACGAAAACGTAGTCACAAAGAAAGGCTCAATGAATCGCGTTGAATATGCAATTAAACTACCTGGTGGAGAAGATGGCGAATGCGTATATTTACCGATTGACGCTAAATTCCCGGGTGATACATATAGTCAATTAGTTGACGCGTATGAATCAGGAGATAATGACGCTATAGTAGTTGCACAAGCTGCTCTTGAGACGCGAATTAAAGGCTGCGCAAAGGATATTTATGATAAGTATATAGATCCACCGTATACAACTGATTTTGCAATTATGTTCTTGCCATTTGAGGGCTTGTATGCTGAGGTGGTACGAAAGGGTTTAATCGATACGTTACAGAGGCAATATCGTGTAAATATAGCGGGGCCAACAACCTTTGCAGCATTATTAAATAGTTTACAAATGGGATTTAAAACTCTTGCTATTCAAAAACGATCAAGTGAAGTTTGGAATGTACTGGGGGCTGTTAAAACAGAATTTTCTAGGTTTGAAACCGTTCTTACCGCTGCACAGAAGAGAATAGAGCAAACGGGAGAGGAACTGGATAAATTAATTGGTGTACGAACAAGAAAGATAAATAGTAAGCTTAGAGAGGTATCTGAACTTCCTTCAGGTGAATCGAAAGAACTTATAGATAGTGTCCCCGAATTGGAAGAGTAGAGACTTATTATTGAAAAATAATACAAAGGGAGTATAGCATGTCGCTTTTAGATAATCCAAAGACAAAGTTAGTTGCTAAAATATTAATTAAGCATGTATCCGAAAATAAAGGCAATCTAATTATTACATATGGAGAGGTGTCAAAATTAACCGATAACGCCATATTTCATAGAAATTTAAGAAGCCATCTATATGCTATAGCTGATGTCTGTAAAGAACTAGGGTTACCACATTTAACAGCAGTAGTATGCCGAAAGGGTTCTATATTACCAGGAGATGGATTTTTTAACGAGTATTTTCCTGGACTTAATGATCAAGAAAAACATGATATTTTCGTTAAATGTTTAAATGAAATCAGGGAATGTGATGATTGGAGCAAATTAATTAAATATATGGAATGAAATAAGCGGGAGGTTTATTTAGGAGATGTCTGTGAATATGAAGGAACTTATATATGATTTAGTATAAGATGAGATTCAACAAAAGTCTCGGTCAAACCAATCGTCAAATGTAGTATGGAAGAAATTTTAAAGTCACAGAGGATTAAACTGTAAATAGATTCATTGTAAAATAGAAGAAGGACATTACAGGCAGCCCCGTCAGGAGTTGTCTATAATGTCCTTTCTTTTATTTCTTTCCATTTCGTTTCATCATATTTTTCGAAAGCATGCGGATTGTTTCGATCCGCTGCCGCTCACCTGGACTCATATTGTCGCCCAGTATAGAAATAAGAAGATCTGTTTCATCATCGTTAAAATGGATCCCCTTCTGATTGGCTTCCGCGGTCAGACTCATAAGCGTCGGAAAAAGCTGGTCCTTTGGAGCAGCCTCAGCACGTTTTGCAAATTCGGTCAGCATGGAAAGCTTCTGGGGATTCATATTTTTTAACCGTGGGTCCTGTTTCCAGTTGGAATTCATAAGTTGTTATCCTTCCTTTCCTGTGAATATGTATGGAGTAAGATGGTGACAGTTGTATTTTAGTTCATCTGCTGCATGGCGGACATCATCATCTGCATGGTTTCCAGCCGTGACTGCTGTTCCGGAGGCATGAAGTTCTTTAACTGCTCAAAGGGCATTCTGCCAAATGGATTGCTGTTTTGTCGATGTGAGTTATTGGTACGGTTTTGTCCGTCTGACTGAGCCTGATTACGGGGCTGTGATTGTGCCTGCGCCTGAAGCGGGATCGTAGAACTTGGGACGGCTTCCGAATAGGCATTTGCCATATTAAATCCCTGGAAGATGTTGATAAATAAGTCAATTAAGTCCTGCTCG
>SVDT01000151.1 GCA_015057775.1 Paenibacillaceae bacterium
CCGGTCATACCAGAGGCTCCATCGGGCTGGAACTGGAGAAACGGGCTGTTTTTGTGGGAGATGCCCTGATGAACTTATTTTATCCCGGACTTCCCATGATTTACTGTGATCGGGAAGCCATGATTAAAAGTGCGGAAAAAATCAGTGCTCTTGGAGCAAGAAAAATATATTTCTGTCACGGGAATCCGGCAGAGAACAGAACGTGGAGCCAGATAGAAAAATAAACAGAGGAAAATTTAGTATGATAAAAATTTACGCGGAAGAATTTAATTTAGCTGAGGGTGAGAATAAACGGGAAACAGAACATCTTAAGGGGGAGCTGCTCCTTCGAAAGGGATTAAAGATAGATTATGGGATTAATTATGTTGATTGCAATCCAATTCCGGTTATAAAGGGAGTACATGGCAAACCTCAATTAAAGGAATATCCCCATATCTTTCATAACATCAGTCATACAGCAGGACTGGCTGCGTGTGCAATTGGAGATGTACCCATGGGGATTGATGTGGAAGAAATTCGCCCATTTTCAGAAAAAATTATCCGCAAGGTGATGTCAGAACAGGAAAAGGAGCAGTTTTATAAACTTAAGGGAGAAGAACAGATTGCCTTCTTTTTTAAGATCTGGACACTGAAGGAGAGTTATGTAAAAGCCGGGGGGTGGGGGATCACCATTCCTCTTACGGAGTTTTCCTTTGAACTGAGACCGGATGGTATTACATGTTCTGTTCCTGGAGTGCAGTTGGTCCAGTATTGCCTGAAAGAAAGATATATATTATCTTTGTGCACGATAGAAAAAGCGGAGATCTGTTTTGACGAAATATTATAAGATGGAAATAAATGGGCAAGAATCTATGTAAGTGGTTATCACTGAAATGGAGGAAAGCCCATGAAACTTATATCGGATCAATATTTAATCACGTATCTTCAAAGATTTGACCAATATCCGTTTGAAGTAAAACTTCACGGAAAAACCCATTTAATCGGTGAGGGGAATCCAGTATTTACAGTCAGTATGAAAGAGGAAATTGACAGCAGTAAGCTGCTGTCCAGTACTTCCCTTGCACTGGGCGAAGCCTATATGAAGGGGAATCTGGATATCGAGGGAGATTTATTCCAGGCACTGGATCATTTTATGGGACAAATGGCGGCTTTTACGGCAGATCAGAAAAAACTAAAAACACTTTTTTTTACTTCTCTTTCCAAAAAAAATCAGGAAAAGGAAGTTGCTTCTCATTATGACATCGGAAATGATTTCTACAGTCTGTGGCTCGATGATACCATGAGCTATTCCTGTGGTTATTTTAAGACAGAAAATGATACCCTTTATGAGGCTCAGTGCAATAAAGTGGAACGCATCTTAAAGAAACTTTGTTTAAAAGAGGACATGACCCTTTTGGACATTGGCTGCGGCTGGGGTTATCTGTTAATAAGGGCGGCAGAGGAATACGGTGTAAAGGGGCTGGGGATTACCTTAAGCGCAGAGCAGAAAAAGGAATTTGAAAGGCGGATTGAGGTTCTGGGTCTGTCTGATCGTATTACCGTAGAATTAATGGATTACAGAGATCTGCCTAAAAGCGGAAGGACCTTTGACCGGGTGGCCAGTGTGGGAATGGTGGAGCACGTTGGGAGAGAAAATTATGATCTCTTTATTAAAAGTGCAGAGTCCGTTTTAAAGCCGGGAGGGCTGTTCCTGTTACATTTTATCAGCGCACTGAGGGAGTATCCGGGAGATCCCTGGATGAAAAAATATATTTTTCCGGGAGGCATGGTGCCCAGTCTCAGAGAAATGATAAATCTCTTAAGTGATCATAGATTTTATGTTTTGGATGTGGAAAGTCTCAGACGCCATTATTATAAAACACTGCGCCACTGGGATCAGAATTTTAATGAAAACAGGGATCAGATCGAAAAAAAGATGGGAACTGAATTTGTGAGGATGTGGGACTTGTATTTAAATGCCTGCGCAGCAACATTTCATAACGGAATCATTGATCTGCACCAGATCCTTATATCAAAGGGAATTAATAATGAGCTCCCCCTTACCAGGTGGTACTAAGGTGAAATACCAGGGTTGCTCCTGCATAAAAAACATGGTATGATTCCATGGGAAGAACCAGAAAGGATCTTTATGGAATCAGATGAATAAGCGAAAGAAGAACATACTTCTGGTTTGTATCTATGCAGTTATGCTTCTGCTGTGCTTTCTCATTGTCCTGTTGTTACAGAAAGTTCATTCTCCTCATACAAAGGACGGAGACGATAACAAGGCGACGGAAAGCACAGCAGTACCTTATACAGAGGAAGAACCGGAGACAAAAGACAGCAGGGAAACGTTTTCTGCTGTTGAGACGGAACAATGTACGAAAGAGGCCACACGCCCTTCTCTTCCCCGCTGTACTGAAATGGCAGTGGAAGAATCGAAAGAAGAGGAAAAGCCGTACCAGCCTCCAGTCGTTGTAATTGCATCAGACGTCCATTATTTTTCACCGGAGCTGACGGATTACGGGGAAGCTTTCGATGAGCTGGAAAAGCTGGACGATGGTAAGGTAGTCCGCTATATTCCACAGATTATGGATGCATTTACAGACCAGATGGAGAAAAAGAAGCCTGCCGCGGTGATTTTAAGCGGTGATTTAACTTTAAATGGAGAGAAAAAGGGACATGAGGCGCTGGCTGAAAAATTAGCGGTTCTGGAAGAAAAGGGAGTAAAAGTTCTTGTGATACCTGGAAACCATGATATTAATAATCATGCGGCAGCATCTTATTTTGGTAAGGAAAAGGAACCCATACAGGAAGCAAACGAAAAGGATTTCTATGATATTTACCGCAGATTCGGATACGATCAGGCCAGAAGTCTGGATCAGAACTCTCTTAGTTATGTCTATGAACTGGACGAAAAAAACTGGCTTCTTATGGTTGATTCTGCTCAGTATGAACCTTATAACAAAGTAGGGGGAAGAATAAAAGAAGAAACCCTTGATTGGATGAAAACACAGCTGGAAGAAGCGAAAAAGCTGGGTGTATCGGTTGTGGTAATTGCCCACCATAACCTTTTAAAAGAGAGTATTTTATATCCGGAGGACTGTACCCTGGAAAACAGCCAGGATGTAGTACGTTTATTGGAGAGCTACCGGATTCCTCTTTACATAAGCGGTCATCTGCATTTGCAGAAAACCAAGACTTACAAACAGGAACCGGGTGAAGTGGGGGCAGATTACCACATCAGTGAAGTGGTTGCGAACTCCTTTGCCATCAGCCCCAATCAGTACGGTGTCCTGACCTGGACCGGCGACAACCGGCTTATTTATACCACGGAACGAACCGATGTGGAGGACTGGAGTAAGAAAACCGGAACATCGGATGAAAACCTTTTGAGCTTTAGCGGATATGCGGAAAAAAGCTTAAAAGATGTGGTGTATGAGCAGGTGAGCAGCCAGATTAAGAACCTTCCAAGAGAACAGATTGAGGAGATGGCAAAGCTGTATGGGGATTTAAACAGTGATTATTGCGCCGGAAGACCCATCGATGCCAGAGAGATTAAATCCACCACAGCATTTCGCTTATGGCAGAGGAACCTGCCGGACAGCCGGCTATTTGCCCAGATTGACCAGATATTAAGAGATACGGCTTCAGACCATAATACATGGGAGGGCAGGACAGAAGAAACGAAAGAGGAAGACAGCGATGAAGATGACAGAGAACAAACGCCTTAAGCGGGGAAGCGTTCTGACCATAACAGGCGGAATATTATGGGGAATATCGGGAACCTGCGGGCAGTATCTATTGCAGGTGAAAGGAATGGCTTCCGACTGGCTGGTTCCGGTGCGATTACTTTGTGCAGGAATTCTGCTGCTGATTATCTGTTTTATGAAACAGGGAAAGCAGATCTTTGCACCCTTTAAAAACCCAAAGGATATGAAGGATTTACTCATCTTTGGTATGGTTGGCATGTCCATGTGCCAGTATACTTATTTCACCGCCATTGGTTATTCCAATGCAGGTACCGCAACGGTGCTTCAGTACATAGGACCTGTTCTGATTATGCTTTATGTTTCCGCACGGGCGGGAAAGATTCCTGAGAAACACGAACTGCTTGCGGCAGCTCTTGCCATGGCAGGAACTTTTTTACTGGCAACCCATGGAAAACCTGGAAGTCTTGCGATTTCAGACCGTGCACTGTTTTGGGGACTGTGCTCTGCGGGAGCCCTTGCAGTTTACACCACTCAGCCGGGAAGGCTTTTAAGCAAGTATGGCTCTATGGTAATAACGGCATGGGGAATGCTTATTGGCGGAGTTTTACTTGGTCTGATTTTCAGACCCTGGGAGAAAACCGTTCTCCTTGATGGGGCGGCTGTTACGGCAATGGCACTTATTATTGTGTTTGGCACAATCATTGCATTTGCCTGCTATATGGAAGGCGTCAACTGTGTGGGACCTAAGAAAGGGAGTCTTCTGGCATCGGTAGAGCCAGTGTCAGCCACTGTTTTTTCTGTGATTTTTATGGGCGTTAACTTTGGTCTTATGGATTTTGTGGGATTTGTGTGCATTCTCTCCACGGTATTTCTTCTGACGTCGGGGAAAGAATAGTCCATGCTTTACAATTTATTTCATATCATATATAATGATGAAATAAAATTACATGAATTAGAGGTAAACCATATATGCAGGAAAGTATAAGTGTGTCCGGAGTTCTCTGCTCATCCTACGATTCTTTTTTTGAAGCAGAGAAAAAGATTGCGGATTTCATTCTCTCAAATAAAAGTGATATTATAGACATGACAGTAGCAGAGCTGGCTTTAGCAAGCGGAACAAGCGATGCCACAGTATCCAGATTCTGCAGAAGATGCGGATTTAATGGCTTTCATCATCTAAAGATTAATCTGGCGAAAGAGGTGGCGGAAGAACGGGGCAATTCCATTGAAGTTTCCAATGACATCAGCCGTGATAATATCGGTCAGTCTCTTCAGAATATCCTGGCCAATAAAGTGGCGGAACTGACCCAGACCATTTCCATGATGGAACCGGCAGAGCTTGATCAGATCTTAACCATGATAGAAAAAGCCAGAACAGTCCAGCTGGTGGCAGTGGGCAATACCATCCCCGTAGCACTTGACGGCGCCTTTAAATTCAATCAACTGGGAATTGCCACTGTATCTGGAACCATTTGGGAGACCCAGATGGCATATACCTGCAATATGGGGCCGGAGGATGCGGTCATTATCATATCCAATTCCGGTTTTTCCAAACGGCTTATGACTCTGGTGGCAGTAGCTAAGGAAAACCACGTTCCTACCATTGCAATCACCAATAATCCGTCTTCGCCTCTGGGACAGGCCTGCGATCTTCACATCACGACGGCAACCAGGGAGAAACTGCTTTTAGGTGAATTTTGTTTTTCCAGAGTATCGGCTACAACCGTAATGGAGATCTTATATCTCTTTTTATCGGTCAGCAGGAAGAATTCACATGATCATATCAGACGTCACGAAATTGCTATATCTGATGATAAAAAATAAGGAGAGCCGTAAGGTTCTCTTTTTTTTGATTCAAAGGAATGAATCTTAGCGGTTTCTTTGGGGAATAATGGTATATGGGGAAATAGCACAAAAAACAGGGGTACAATAAGGGTTGTTTTATCACTAATTGTGCAAAGCGACGAAATGATATAAGAAATAATATTTCCTGCATAAACTTATTGACGAAATAAAACAATCGTATTATAGTATAGACGAGGGGATGAAATAAAATTTTATATAAAGAAGGAGCAGTGATATATGATTTACACAGTAACATTTAATCCGGCTCTCGATTATGTCGTAAAAGTAGATCACTTCACACTGGGAACCGTTAACAGAACTGAGCAGGAAGACATTTACTGCGGAGGGAAGGGGCTGAACGCATCAACCGTTCTGGCTACACTGGGATACGGGAATACTGCGTTAGGCTTTGTCGCTGGATTTACCGGAGACGAGATTGAACGCAGAGTGAAAAATCTGGGATTTCGAAGTGATTTTATTCATGTTGAACAAGGAATGTCCAGAATTAATGTAAAGCTCAAATCCGGTGAAGAGACAGAAATTAACGGAAGCGGACCAAAGATCACGAAAAAAGATGTGGAAAAGCTTTATGAAAAGCTTGACTGTCTTACAAATGGGGATATCCTGATTTTATCAGGAAGCATTCCTGCATCACTGAATGATGATATTTATGAACGGATCATGGAGTATCTGGATAAAAGGGGGATCCGCATTGTGGTTGATGCGACCCGGGATTTACTTTCAAATGTGCTTTATTATCATCCGTTTCTGATAAAACCAAACAATCACGAACTAGGGGAGATGTTCGGTGTAACGCTTAAAAGTGTTGATGAAATTATCCATTATGGAAAACTCCTTCAGGAAAAGGGTGCTGAGAATGTACTGGTTTCCATGGCAGGAGACGGTGCAGTTCTGATTACGGAAAAGGGAGAAGTTTTTACCATGGGAGTTCCCTCCGGAACTGTGAAAAACTCTGTTGGAGCCGGAGATTCTATGGTAGCAGGCTTTGTTGCAGGATACTTAGAAAACGGCAGTTATGAACATGCTCTGCGTCTTGGAAGCGCCGCAGGAAGTGCCACCGCATTTTCCGATGGCCTTGCAGGGAAGGAAGATATTATGAAGCTTTACAATGAATTATTAAAGGAGGGGTTTTGATGAAGATTACAGACTTACTGAAAAAAGAAAGTGTGGAGCTTGGGGTTCGTGTTTCCAGTAAGGAAGGGGCCATCGATCGTTTGGTGGATTTGATGGATGCTGCCGGAAGACTGGGAGACAAAGCAGCCTATAAGGAAGGCATTCTGGCAAGAGAAGCACTTGGCAGTACTGCAGTGGGAGATGGAATTGCCATTCCCCATGCGAAGGTAGCGGCAGTAAAAGAGCCAGGCCTTGCAGCAATTGTAGTACCGGACGGAGTGGATTATGACGCCTATGACGGTTCCCTGTCTACGATCATTTTTATGATTGCAGCACCAGATGGAGAAGCAGATGTTCATCTGGAGGCACTGTCTAAATTATCGACTCTGTTAATGGATCCGGATTTTAAGGAATCATTGATTCATGCAGGTTCCAAGGAAGAGTTTCTGCGTCTGATTGATGAAAAAGAAGCTGGCAGAACAGCAAAACCAAAAGAAGTTAAGAGTGGTTACCGTGTTCTGGCAGTAACAGCCTGTCCCACCGGAATTGCACATACCTTTATGGCAGCTGAAAACCTGGAACAGAAGGGTAAAAAGTTAGGAATTCCTCTTAAAGCAGAAACAAACGGCGCAGAGGGGATCGGAAATGCACTGACAAAGGACGAAATCGCTGCAGCAGACGGTATTATTATTGCAGCTGATAAGAATGTGGATATGTCCCGTTTTGATGGGAAACGTGTTGTTGTGGCAACCGTTTCTGAGGGAATTCAAAAAGGTGAAGAACTGATCAAACGTGCAGTAAGCAGTGAAACTCCGGTTTACCACTATAGTGGTGCTGCAACTTCTGGAGAAGATGCAAGACAAGAGGGTGTGGGTCGTTCTATTTACAAGCATTTAATGAACGGCGTTTCTCATATGCTTCCCTTTGTTATTGGCGGCGGTATCTTAATCGCACTTGCATTCCTGTTTGATGATTATTCCATTGACCCTTCTAATTTTGGTAAAAACACACCGCTTGCGGCTTATTTAAAAACAATCGGAGAGCAGGCATTTGGAATGATGCTCCCAGTGCTGGCAGGATATATTGCCATGAGTATTGCTGACCGTCCAGGTCTGGCTGTCGGTTTTGTGGGCGGTTTGATTGCTAAAATGGGAGCCACCTTTGCAAATCCTGGCGGCGGAAGCGTAAACTCCGGATTCCTTGGAGCATTGCTTGCTGGTTTTATCGGTGGTTATATTGTTCTGTTATTAAAGGGTGCATTTAAAAAACTTCCAAAATCCTTAGAGGGAATTAAACCGGTTCTTCTTTATCCATTAATTGGTATTCTCCTTGTTTCCGTTGTGACCACATTTATCAATCCGTTTGTGGGAGCGATTAATGACGGACTGACCAGTCTGTTAAACGGCATGGGCGGAACAAGTAAAATTATACTTGGAGCAGTAGTTGGAGGCATGATGTCAGTGGATATGGGCGGTCCGGTTAATAAGGCAGCTTACGTCTTTGGTACGGCACAGCTGGCTGAAGGAAACTTCGATATCATGGCAGCAGTTATGGCAGGCGGTATGGTTCCTCCTATCGCAATCGCACTGTGCACCACATTCTTTAAAAAGAAATTTACAGACAAAGAACGTCAGTCCGGTCTTGTAAACTATATCATGGGACTGTCCTTTATCTCTGAGGGTGCAATTCCCTTTGCAGCAGCGGATCCTCTTCGTGTGATCCCCTCCTGTATGATCGGCTCTGCGATAGCAGGCGGACTTTCCATGGCACTTGGCTGTACCTTAAGAGCACCTCACGGCGGAATCTTTGTTCTTCCTACAATCGGCAATCCATTTGGTTATCTGATTGCAATTATTGTCGGCTCTTTTGCAGGCTGCCTGGTTCTTGCAGCATTAAAGAAAAATCTTCAGTCTGAATCATAATAGTTATCAAATGCCCCTGTCAGTCACGACGGGGGCATTTGAGTTTCTGCCATAACGTTATCTAAATTCCGGTTAACCTCTACAGCAGGAAGGCTTTCCGGAGCTGCTTTTCTAATTTTGTACCAGTTTACGGTTGTAAAGACGGCAATCATCAGAAAAGCAAATGCCAGGATTAATCCGATTGCCCAGTATCTGTAATGTTTATTCATAATAGACTCCTGTTTTATTTGTATGTGATATTGAAAGTATGGACGAATAAAGGCGTGATATACGAAAAAGTACGAAAAGTGTTGATTAAAAGCCGGACAGGAAGTACAATTTTTATATAGTACTGCAGCCAGGAGGTATAACATGTATAAAAGCTGTATATTTGATTTAGACGGAACCATCATTGACACAATCCAGTCCATGACTCACAGCATCAGCCTGACAATGGGAGAATTTGGCTATGCTCCCATTGACGAAGCCCATACCAAAAAATTTGTAGGAGATGGATACCGCAAACTGGTGGAACGGGCGCTTTTATATTCAGGAGATAACGAACTGACTCATTATGAGGAGGCATTGCTGATCTATGAAAAGACCTTCCAGGAAAACTGCCTTTATAAAGTGAGGGCATATGACGGTATGCCTGAATTATTAAAGAATCTGAAAGCAAAGGGGATTAAATTAGGAGTGCTGACCAATAAAGGACACGACCGGGCAGTTGAATGTGTGGAGAGTGTTTATGGGAAAAACTTTTTTGACCAGATTATTGGAGAAGGAAATGGAATAAAGGTAAAACCAGATCCGGCCGGAGCTCTTTTAATGGCAGAACGTTTTTCACTGCAGCCATCGTCCTGTCTGTATTTTGGCGATACCAATACGGATATGAAGACAGGCAGAAATGCAGGAATGGATACGGTAGGAGTGACTTGGGGATTTCGGGACAGGCAGGAGCTGGAAGCATTTGAGCCCAAATATATTATCAGCCATCCCAGAGAGATTCAACATGTTTTTGAATAAAAATCCGAAATGATGGAAAATTAAGGGGAGATACGTAAATGGATCTCTTCTTTTTTTGTGAAGAGGATGGAGGAAACATGGCAAATTCGAAATATTTAAAGTGGGGATTGGTTATCATAGCTTCGGTCTGGGCTTCTTTAATCGGAACAATGATTGGATATGCATGGAACATCACTCATATGCCTCAAAAACTGCCGGAAGTGGAAATGCCTAAAATTCAAAATACCAATATCAGCATTGAGACCCAGGAAAAGATGGAGGGATATTGGACTGTTGCCGTATTTGGAGTGGATTCCAGAGACGGTACACTTGGAAAAGGAACCAGATCTGACATGCAGATGCTGTTTAATATAAACCTGGGAACAGGGGAAATAAGAGCGGTTTCTGTTTATCGGGATACTTATTTAAAAGTGAATAACAAGGGGCGGTTTGATAAGATTAATGAAGCCTACTTCAGCGGAGGCCCCGCACAGGCGCTGGAAGCACTGACAGATAATCTGGATATTAATATTGATGATTATGCGTCTTTTACCTGGAAAGCGGTTGCTGATGCCATTAATATTCTGGGTGGGATCGATGTGGATATCAGCCACGATGAATTCCGGTTAATCAATGGATTTATCACAGAGACTGTGGAATCAACAGGTGTGGGATCTCATCATTTAAAGAAGGAAGGTCCCAACCATTTAGACGGTGTTCAGGCGGTTGCATATGCCAGACTTAGAAAAATGGATACGGATTTTAAACGGACAGAAAGGCAGAGAGAGGTTGCCAATCTGGCACTGAAAAAAGCCAGGGAGGCAGATTTGCCCACCTTAAACCGGTTGGCCAATGCCGTACTCCCCCAGATTTCAACAAGTATTGGAATGAAAGATATCATTCCGATTATGAAAAATATTAAGAGATTTCATTTGACGGAAAATCAGGGATTTCCCACTAAAATGATTGATGCTAAAATTAATAAGAGGGATTGTGTCATACCGGTTACTCTGGAGGACAACGTAAAGCTCCTTCACCAGTTTTTATTTGATGAAGAACAGTATGAGCCTTCGGAGCTTGTAAAAA
>SVDT01000152.1 GCA_015057775.1 Paenibacillaceae bacterium
GTCAGCACACTCACCCCGTAGAGCACAGGCTGGCTGGAACCCATGAGACGTCCGGTATCGGTTAACACAAACCCATCTTTTGATACATTGATTGTCATCCCCTGTTCCAATCCACGATAACTTCCTTCCGGAGCACCGGAAAACGGCGTACAGTCCGATATCATCATGAAATGTTCCGGTTTCTTAATCCTGAAATAAATCTGAAGCATCTCCGGACAGATATGCATTCCGTCACAGATCACCTCGCTTGACACCTCATTATCCAAAAGCGCCGCTCCCAGCCCTCCCACATCTCTGTGGTGCATGCCAGTCATTACATTACCCGTATGAGTCGATACGGAAAATCCCTTTTTATATGCCCTTTTTGCCTCTTCATAATTGGCATCACTATGTGCAAGAGCAAGGGTAATTCCTTCTGATAAAAAATATTCGATCACCGGCTCAATTCCTGGAATCTCGGGAGCCAGGGCCACCAGCTTTAACAGCCCCTTTCCATCAGAAACCATCTTCTTTGCAGTATCAATTGACACCTCCGGCCAGCCTGTCTTTATCCCCTTTTCTCCCGTGCGGTTTAACCACGGTCCTTCACTGTGTATCCCCAGTATCTGTGCTCCTTCTAAATTCTCTGCCTCCGCATCGGCGACAGCAGAGATCATGGAAAGACCGGCGGTGGGGAATACACCGGTGATACCCTGGGATGCACAGCCTTTTAAGTATCCGGCTATTGTTTCCCTTGTTCCTATATCCATCAGTCCGTAGCCACAGGTTCCGTGATTGTGGGTATCGAAAATACCAGGTATAATCCTCATGTTACCATAATCAGTCACGTTCTCTGCGTCAGTGCTTTTTATAAATTCTTTTATTTTTCCTTCCTCAATTACAAGGAAGCCATCCTTTAAGCCATCCTCCATATAAATTCGTTTTGATTTAATTATCATTGGCTGTCCTTTCTGGATTAGAAAATCCCAATAAAGGCTCCGATAAAGGCAATGGCGAAGATTCCAACGATCAACTGCACCGGACGTCTTCCCTTTTTAATGAGACTCATCAAAAACAGTACCAGAATGATGCTTAAAATACCTGGAAAGATAGAGTTTAATACATCTGCCACCACTACGGAAGTCTGGCCCATGTGAATCGTCCAGTTAAGTGGAACATTGACAATTCCCGCTGTCATGGCTCCGACCATCATGACTCCTAAAATAGAAGCTGACTTTCTAAGAGCCGGCATTAATCCGGAGCTGAAAACCTTGTCTATAAATGAAGTTCCATAGATATATCCGAATTTCACACAGAAATATTTTAATACAGACTGGGTCACTCCATAAAGGAGAATGAAAATCGGCACTCCCAGGAAATTTCCCTGTGAACAAAGTCCAATGGCTACTCCGGCTGCAATGATTCTAAGACAGTTAAAGAACAGGGAATCGAACATACCAGCCGTTGGTCCCATCAAAGCCGCCTTAATGCTTTCAATGGTTTTACCATCAACGGAACTCTTTTCTTTGTGCTCTTTCTCCATGGCATAGGATAATCCTGCGATAAAGGAGAACGGAACTGCATGGGTGTTAAAAAAGTTCTGATGGCGTGCATATGCCTCTTTTTTTCCATCCGGATCGTCCTTATAAACCTCTTCAATGGCTGGCTGCATGGTGGTGGTAAAGCCATTGGCCTCCATCTTTGTCATATTGAAAGACAGGAAGGTTAAGTGAGAACGGATAAACATGGATTTTAATACTTTCTTTTCTGTATGGTCCAATAATCTCTTTTCCATTAGAAGAAATCCTCCTCTTCCTCAGATGGCTTCTGTTCGGCAGCCACCCTCATATTTTTCATATCGATCAGCTGCTTTTCATAGAAGAACATGGTGATTGCGATGGCAGCGCCGATAATGGCAATTGATAAGGAATCCATTTTTAAAATTTTCGCCATAATATATCCTACAAAGAAGAAGCTGGCTACCTCTTTTGACCAGATCATGGAAATCAGGATTGCAAATCCAACTGCAACCATCATACTGGAGGCAGCTGTAAGGCCTGTCATAAAGAATGCAGGAAGTGCATTTAAAGCCTGGTTTAAACCGGTTACTCCATAAGCAATGCCAAGAAAAATGATGATGACATTGGGCAGCGGATAAATAAGTCCGGAAAATACAAGGTTCTGTGCAAGAAAGCTTCCTGGTTTCCCGGATACTGCAAGTCTTTCCCAATATGGTGCCAATGCGGAACTGACAGATAGGAAAATACTTGATAAGGAAGCCATAACAGTTCCGATAGGAAGGGCAATGGCAAGTCCAGTTTCCACATCAGAGCCGGTTAATACGGTGTAGCAAACGGCAACAATACTGGCGGATAGCGCATCTGCAGGAACAGAACCTCCGATGGCTGAGATCCCCATAAATATAGACTCTAAGGATGCCCCCATGATAATGCCGGTATGAAAATCACCCAGTAAAAGTCCCAGGATCGGAGCCACCACAATGGGACGGTTCAAACACTGCCATGATAAAATATAAGGATCCATAACATAGAAAAACCAATACGTAAGAGTACCAATGATTGCAACTGTCATAACGGACATAATACTTCCCTCCTTAGCTGATTACTTTTGATAGTTCCTCCGGAGTATCATCCGGAACTGTCTGGTAATTACATTTGATGCCTGTTTCCACCACCTTCTTTAAATCCATAATCTCATTGTCATATGCATATAAATTCTTCCGGTAGGTTTTCCTCTGCTCTCCGTCCGCTTTCGGTGCAACCCTTCCGTAATTTCCTACATTTACAAGGGGAATATCAGCAACCTGTGTCACTACTTTCAGAAGTGCCGAGGGATTACTTACAATTACAAGAATCTTATGATCTGCTGCCTTGGGATTCTTTAACAGTTCTATGGCTGCATCCACGTCTTTAATTGCGGTTTTCGCTGTGGGCGGAGCCGCCATCATCAGGGATTTTTGAATCAGGGGATTGGCTGCTGCCTCATCATCAGCCACCACAATCCTGTCCACTCCCGTATGCTGGGACCATTTAATTGCTACCTGTCCATGAATCAGTCTCTCATCCAGTCGAATCATTACGATCATAATTTCACGCTCCTTTTAAAAAAAATCTTCCTCCTGGGAAATCGTTTCTTTTTCCAGATCTACAATACAAAGCATTTCTCTGCTCTGTGTTATCAATTCATTCAGTTCTTCTCTTGAAATACACTCTCTGCCAGCTAGCCCGATCATCAGCGCCAGATTTGCGCCGGCGATTAACGTGGTATCCGGCCGGTCAAGGAACAGGCTCATGGCCTGGTTCACACTGCTTCCGTAAAGATCAGAGATAAGTAAAACCTGTTCTCCTTCATTAACCGTTTCAAAAAACTTCTCCAGTTGTTCCTGAACGGAACGTTCATCCACATATGCGTCAAAAACAGTAATGTTGTCACATCTGCCATACAATATCTCCATGGAACTTTTTAAACCGCTAGCCAGATGACCATGTGACGATACGAATAGTTTCATCTTCTCTCTCCTCCTTTGATAGCTTTATTATAATACTTAAACTTCCTTTTTTCTATGCTCACATTTGTCCTTAATAAGTGAAAAGCACTAATTCCGGATTAGAATTAGTGCAATTTTCAGCATGGATTTGTCATTCATATTTGATGCATTTTTCAATCATCTCAAACAATACAGGCCTTCCCCGTTCAGAAAAGGCTTTCATATTAGATTTCTCAGAAAACAGCTTTCTAAAACTGTTCTCATACGCCTTCACTCTCTTCCAGTCACCCTTCCAGTCTGCAGAAAGAAACAGCAGATACTCCACTTCTTTTCCTCTCCAGGTACCCGATTCAGTCAGACAGTACAGTTCCATACACTCTTTTTCACATAGGGAGGAAGGAAGATAAAGCATCACAGACTTTGCCGATATATATCCAGTATCGTAAAGGCTTGCTTTCTCTAAATATTCCTGAATCCTCTCCCGATCCAAAACAGTTTTTCCATGGCGGAATGCAAGAAACTGAAGGAATTGCAATTCATCGGTATAACGGTAATTTTTGTTGATTTCAATTTGCTTTTCAAACGGAATCAGTGCTTCTGTCTGGTATGCCCTGATTAACTGCCGGTTAAAGAGCAGATCCATTTCCTTTTCGCTGCTTAAGGTATGGATGACACAGCAGGGAAGATCATAGTGATAGGCTATCTCGCTGGTATCCGTTAATACAGCATCATACTCCTCCTGATTCATCCCACGTATCTCATAGAGTTCTGCGATTGTAAAGGACTCTACCAGATGCTGGTATCTTTTTACGATTCTTTTTTGAATAATTTCATTCAGGCCTAATCCATTGGAATTGACTAAAAGCAGTCTCTGGGGTCTTATGTCATATTCGGTGAGAGATGCCATTTTAAATATCAGGGAAGCCATCTGGGAATAAAATGATACCGAAATAGTAACATTCAGACGATCCTGCAAAAAACCTGCAGCTGTACAGGCCAGTGCGGCTGATACAGGGCTGTTAAACGCCTGATTTTCGTAATCATACCAGAAGCGGTATTGCCCCTCCAGACCAAAGTGGATATTGATGAAAAGGGAAATCAAAAGGCTTAACAGTTCTTTTTCTGCCCAGGGAAAATGAAGAAGATCAATTCCGCAGGTATGCTTCATATAATCCTCAAGTTCTGTCATTGTATTCAGAGCATCTTCATAAAAGAGGGCGTATTCCTCCCGGGGCTGCTTAACATTCCACATATCCCTGCAGGACATCAGATATACTGCCAGAAATACAGTCTCTTCTTCCGGTAAATCAAAACCTGAAAAGCTGCTTTTTAATTTGTTGTATATCTCACTGGCTACTGCAAACTCTTCTGATCCTTTCACCTCTTCTTTCCAGGCATCCGGCAGCTTTAAACGGTAACCCGCATTGCAGCGATTCCTGACGATAATAAAATAAATGGCGAGACGCTGGGTGTTGGTGTCTGTCACTTTAATCCGGGATTCTCTTAATACTTTAAGAAAAACATGCCGGATATCCTGCCGTTCCTCGTATCCGCATTCCGTCCACTTGGCATACTCCATTCCGGCATTGTCTAACAATACCTTATGAAAATGGACAGCAAACAGCTCTGTCATGGCAATCCGCATGTGATATTCTGTACCAAAGGCACGTATTCCAAGGCCAGGCTTGCTTTCCGTCTCAAGGTGATAGCTTTTCAAAAAATTCATTACATTGTTAACCGCTTCTCTTATGGCACTTCTTGATAAATAAAGCTCATCTGCAATGTCCTCAAGCTTTGCAAAGCGGGAGGAAGAAACCAGCTTTCTTGCAATATAAAGAAATCTTGCATTGTCATCGGAACCGAAGTTATTGGTCAGACTGGACTGAAGCGAGAGAGGTTCAAAATACCGGTCAAACAATTCCCGGTCCTTCACCAGAATGGAATATCCTTCATTGCGCTTGGCAAAAAGCTCCGCTCCATACTTTGGCAAAATGGATTTTACTTCTATCATCTCATACTTTACAGTGCGGGCACTGACAGACAGTCTTTTGGCCAGTTCATCCGTGGTTAGAGGACCTTCACTGACTGCCAGCTGGTAAATGATGCTTTCCTGTCTCCGTTTCATTTCGTCACCTCCTGTATCAATCCATTATATCAAAAATAATCCATTGCAGCATGAATTTTTAAACACAAAAAAGGAATGGAGTAAAACAACTGATCCCAGTTATTTTACCCCACTCCGCTTTTTATACCAGCCGGTACAGATCTTTTTCTTCTTTCTCCATACGCTGCTCGATGGACTGTATGATTCCTTTTGATTCATTTAAAAATCGATCTTTGTCAGATAGTATTTTTATTTTTGTATTAAAGCTGTTTTTAAAATCCGTGAAAACAGCCAGAAGATTTCCCATCTCATTTTGGTATTCATGGGCTTTTCTTACCAATATTTCATCGCTTCCCCGAAAAAAGGAAGGGTATAAATATTGATCTTCGGAAGTCAGATGAATATTTAACTTACCGGCAAGGCCGCTGACGTGGAATGCCAGTTCTGTGGCATTCTGCTCCAGATCCTGCTTTGCCAGAAGTTTTTTCAGTTCTGCCAGCTCTTCTCTGATTCTGTCATGCTGCTCTAAATAATGCTTTAATTCCATGGGTAACATTCCCCTCTTTTGTATGATAGAAGCCGGGTACTATTATGCCAGCTTGCTGCGAAGCCAGCTCTCGTAGTGGTCTTGTACTCCGTCTTTTCTTGCCTGAATTTCAAAATTCTCTGTCTCTGTATCCACATCATTCATTTTATCTGCGGGAAGAGCACGGGCTGCAAAGGCATAGGCAGCCTGATCTTCTTTTTCTATGTGACGCTGTAACAATGCCCCGTATCCTACAGCATTGGAAATGATATCCAGCTTATGGTCTGTGACGGGATCTTTTTCATATTCTTCGATTGCCGCTTCCAGCTGGGTAAGATGCAGTCTGCCCAGATCGTGTTCCACCAGCATTCCGTTACGGATCAGCTTATCGGCAACAGGACCCATATTCTCCATCATAATACGGAACAGGATCTTTTCTTCCTTTCCATGATGATGCTTGTCTGCATAATTTCTGCCAAAGTCGATGCATTCTCTAAGCAGAGCTCCGTCTACTTCTCCGCCCTCTACAATACCTGCACAGATCTTTCTTAAAAAACCGTTGAAAGCCAGAATATTTTCATGTTCCTTCATTAAAATATCAATTCCATTCATTAGCGGCTCCTTAATTCATACTCCTGATTTCCAGTATGATGAAATTGTACACTTGAACCTTCAAACATTCCCTGGATCAGGGCTTCTCTCAGTTCATAGTAGTTGCTTACATCTCCGTGGATCATATCCCAGTATGGCTGGTGTATTTCCACTGCCTGACGATAGGTCAGAAGATCCGGTTCTTCCTTTACAAGCTGATTCACTCTGTCACATGGCATACCGTTTAATAACGTATTTTCCAGATGATCATAGGCCTGTTTTACAGATAAATTCCCACTTGCGCTGTGGTTCTTTCCGAATTCCTTTACTGCCTGTTTTATTTCATCAAGACGTGTGGAATCTTCTTCTAAAAGAGTTGTAACAGCATAAGCAAGGCGGTTTTCCACCAGGCTTACCCGCTCCTGAAGCCAACCGTGTATGTTATCTGTATTGATGTTATCCTCTAAATTACCTGTTTCCAGAGTTCCGTATCTGTTAGCCAGCTTCTCGTTTAATCCCTTTGTCCAGCCCTTTTCTTCTGCGTAAGCGGCAATTGCATCTGTCATAGCATTCTGAAGCAGGATTTTATTATATAACCAGATGTGAATCGGTCCTAAAAATGCACTCATTTTATTCCTCTTTTCTCTATTTGTTTAATTGTTCCAAGACTTCGTCCGCATCAAGTCCGTGAACCATGCAGGCATCCTCTAAGGATTCCATCTGAGAAGACGGGCAGCCAAGGCAGTGCATTCCGCAGCCCATTAAAATTTCTGCTGCTTCCGGTTTGCTTCTTAAAATTTCTCCAATATACATTTCTTTCGTTATCATTATTTCTTCCTCCTGTTAATTGAATGTGGTTAATTTCTCAGTTATTTTTCTTAAATCTTGCTCTGGCATGGGAATCAAGGAAATTTTATGATCTTCTCCCAGGATTGCCAGTATATCAGGTGTAATAAGCTTCATCATGGATTCATAATCCGGTATTATAATAAAAGGACTTTCGGTGCTTATATCTGCTTCTTTACAGATCAGATTCATCTCTGCCGCTTCCTCCGCAACCGGAAGAAGATCTTCCATTGTTAAGTCATAGCTTATGATAGACAAAGCTTTGTAAAAGAATTCATTTATTTTTTCATTTTGATCACCCTTTACCAAGGCAGGAAGGGCATAAACTGCAATTCCTTTAATAGAGGATAAAATCAGGTGCTTTAAAAAACGAATGTCTTCATCAGCTGCCCAGATATTTTTTATGTCATAATCAGAAGTATTACCGCAGACACTCTTACAAACGGCACAGCCAGGTGCAATCCTGTCTTTTTCCCTTCTGACCCTTAAAAGCATGTCTGACAGGGCCTGATCATCAAAGCCTGCATTGGCAATTGTTGTGATTAAACCTTCCATCAGAAGTCTGGTTACGGCTGTCTGGCGGATATTCATCTTACACGCTTTCGCCAGACCAATGAGCGATCCAGTCAGCTCATCTGATACATCGGACATTTGATTTTCCATTTCTTTGTACTGCCTTTCCTTAAAATATAACTACCAAAGACATCTTAAAACTATCCTGCCCATACACAGCATGAGGCTTTTTCGCCGGCATGACCAGGGTTTCCCCTTCGTTTAAAATAAACTCAGTTCCGTCTACCGTAAACTTTCCTGTTCCTTCCAAGACTGTAACCATGGCATCTCCATTGGATTCATGGGTACTGATCTCTTCCCCTTTATCAAAGGCAAACAAGGTGACGCTGACTGACTGATTCTGTACCAGAGTCTTACTTACAATCTGGCCCGTTTGAATCTCAACTAAATCTGCTAACTTTAGAACTTCTTCCTGTGCTATATTTTTTAAGAGTTTCTCTGACATTTGTCTCCCTCCTTATTTTGTTCTTGTCTTTCTATAGCGATTATAATATAATATTATCATCATTTCCGTTGTTTTAACAACATTTTGAAAATATTATTTAAAAATGGAAAAATGGATATATGGAAAATACCATTCACATACTTAGGAGGGACAATCATATGGAAGAATTTCTGCCTGTTTTAAAAAAATCAAGCTTGTTTTCAGGTGTCTCGCCTGATGAAATCAGAAGCATGTTAAAATGCTTATCTGCACGAATGAAGTGTTATAAAAAAGATGAATTTATTATAAGAAGCGGTGATTACATTCATTCCGTGGGAATGGTTCTTTCCGGAACCGCTCTTATTATACAGGAAGATTTCTGGGGAAAGAGAAGTATTATCTCAGAAGTGATGCCTGGAACGCTTTTTGCAGAAACCTATGCCTGCATCTCATCCGTTCCCATAGAAATGAGCGTAGTTGCAGATTCTGACTGTGAGATTATGTTTCTGGATTTTAATAAGATTTTGACTGTATGCACCTCTGCCTGCGGTTTTCACACCCGGCTGATCCAGAACTTTTTATCGGCGATTGCCGGCAGAAATCTGGTTCTGACGAAAAAGATGCAGCACATGTCAAAAAAGACAATCAGGGAAAAATTGCTCTCCTACCTCTCCGCAGAGTCTTTAAAGAGCAATTCTTCCACATTTGATATTCCGTTTAACAGACAACAGCTGGCTGATTATCTTTCCGTAGACCGGAGTGCCCTGTCCAATGAGCTGAGTAAACTCCAGGCAGAAGAAATACTGAATTTTAATAAGAACCGGTTTACTTTAAAAGAACAGGGACCGGAAGGATATTTATAGACTATGATCCTGACTTAGGAATCGAGACTGTAAAACAGCTTCCCGATTCCTCTTTACTATCTACCACTATGGTACCGCCATGGGCTTCCACAATGGATTTGACAATGGTCAGACCGATTCCGGCACCTCCGGTTTTCCGGTTTCTGGATAGATCCGTCCGGTAAAAGCGCTCAAAGATAAGAGGAAGCTCTTCTTTCCTGATTCCGATTCCCGTATCCTCTATGGTTACGACTCCATTCTCCTTTGTTTCAGATACGCCAATCCGGATACTGCCGCCTTCCGGCGTGTATTTGACGGCATTGGAAATCAAGTTGGAAAATACCTGTCCCATTCGGTTTTTATCTCCATCCACAAAAACCGGTTCTCCTTTTATACTGAGAGCCAGCTTTTTCTTGTTGATTTCTCCCATCATATTCTCTGCTGCCTGACAGACTGCCGTATACAAATCCATGGAACCTTTCTTCAGGCAAAAGCTATCCCCTTCGATCCTTGCCAGCTGTTCTAAATCAGCTACCAATGTACCGAGCCGTTTTACCTCTTCATGACAGCTTTTTAAGCGTTCCGGTGTGGCATCCCACAGCCCCTCTGTCATCGCTTCCAGATGAGAACCAAGTGCAGTGAGAGGAGTCCGCAGTTCATGGGCTACATCGGCAGTGAGCCGTTTGCGCAGCCGCTCCTGCTCACTTAATGCTCCGGATAAATGGTTTATGGCTATGCCCAGATCATCAAGCTCTTTTATCCTGGTACCTGGTTCAAATTTAAGTTCGTAATTTCCTGTGGAGATCTGCTTGGCAATATAGGCAGTTTTGGTGACTGGGCGGGATATCCTGCTTCCTAATACACAGCCAACCACAACAGCACAGATGCTGGATAAAACTCCAATGACAAGTAAAACGATGTTCATCACACGGATGAAATTAAAATCGGCTTCATTCATGAAAAATGGTCCGTAATATTTAATGGAAACGGAACCAGTCTTTTTCCCATTCTGAGTCAGCTCATAGGTGTGATCCACAAAACC
>SVDT01000153.1 GCA_015057775.1 Paenibacillaceae bacterium
GTGACACGAAAGCAATTTTTGAAGTGACTAAAGACGTCCTGTCCCACCAGATCAATTGCCTGATTGAATTGGAGACATTCCGAAAGAGTGGTGGCAGAAATAATAAGGCAGATTCTGGGTATGACTTGCATTTGTACCTAATTTGTGCTATAGTATCACCCGTAATAAGGCCGTGGAACCCTTTTTTTTACAGGGGATTTCACAAAAAAAGACCGGTGTGTTCGAGACCTTCCACACCTAAAACAAAACTAAAGGAGAATTGAATATGAATTACAAATCATCAGGGAAAACTCATTTCATGGTTTTTTCCGCAGTTATTGCTGCAATCTACACGGTGCTGACTATGGCATTTGCCCCAATCAGTTTTGGACCTGTCCAGTTTCGGATTTCCGAAATGCTTTGTATTCTCCCCTTTTTTACGCCAGCCGCAATCCCAGGATTATTTATCGGTTGTTTCCTGTCTAATTTTTTGTGCGGTGCAGCAGCTCTTGATGTGGTTTTTGGTAGTCTTGCCACTCTGATCGGAGCCATTGGAGCGTATAAACTCCGGGGAAATAAATGGCTGGTCTGTATTCCGCCCATCGTGTCCAATGTTCTTATTATTCCATGGGTTCTTCGATATGCTTACGGTTCACCGGATATGATCTGGTATGCGATGGTTACTGTTGGTATTGGGGAAGTTCTTGCAGTCGGAGTATTGGGGAACATTTTGCTGGGCGTACTTAATAGGTATAAACACATTATATTTGGCCGTTTTTTATCGGAAACGGTTTAAAAGATGATCAAAAACTTAGTAACTCCTGACCCATTTAAAAGTCAGGAGTTTTTTGTTGATTTCTCTTTCAATAGATAGTTACATGTGGTAAAATATATTTATCTGAAACAATGTAATGTAACCGATTTGTAACCGTTTTTTTATATAATAAATTTGTAAACAAAGGACTATGGTGAAGGGATGACAGTTGGTAGAATGAGTGTGGTTCGTAATGGAGATAGATATTTTACAATAGCAGTAGATGAATTTGAAGATAGTAGTATTAAAGGAGTTTTATTCCACGACAGAGATTCAGAAGGAATATTATTTGATAGTCTTCTGGAGATGTTTTTTAATATGGATCGGATTTTTGATCAACTGGGAAGCCCCAAACAGACAGTTCAGAGGCGGCAGTTTTCCGGAATAGAGGATCTTTCTCCGGAAATAAAGAAAAGCAATGAAAAAGAAAGAGCCGGTAAACTGGCTACTTTTTATGTTTTTGTACAGTATCGGTATTATGCAAGCTGGCAGGGGAACTTTAAGTGGATTGAAGGAGACGAAAAGATACCATTTGAAAGTGAACTTGATTTAATTCTTTCCATGTATGGGTTATTGAGCGGGAATGAAAAGAAAGAACAGGTTAATAATATTATTACTACCTGCCATGTGGCGATTGACAGCTACCATTCAGGAAAATTTACTGGGAACTATCAGAATATACCGTCTGAGATATTAGAACAGCAGATGAAGCCCGTGGATCTTGTAAAGTCCCTGGGTACTTTTATGGAATACGAATTAAAAAATGATGATATTCCCAAGTACGGGCTAAACTATGGACAACTAATTTCCAGTGATGCCTGTACGTTTTGCAGAAGAGGGGGAAAGATCGCTTCTTTTTCCATTAAAGTACTATTTCACGAACACTCAACCTGGCAGGGGATTATCTACTGGAGAGAGGGACGGCAGCAGCAGCTGTTCCGCAGTTATAAGGAAATGCTTTATTTAATAGCATCAGTAGCAGAGGCTTCAGAAGGAACTCCTGGTTTTAGGGGACATCTGCCGTCAGGAGCGGAGCTGGCATTATCCGGATCATGATTTTCGGTGTCATAAAATGCACTTTACAGGTCATAGAATCTGTAAGGTGCATTTTTTTTAATTAGGGGATTATATTGCAGCTGCAAATGGGGTATTTTATCACCAGACTTTGTCCTTGTTTGGATTCCCCGGTAGATTTTCTGTTGTTTTTCTTATATAATAAAGAAGAAAGCAATTGACTTTATAAGAAAAAAGCAGTAAAAGTAAGTGAAAGTAACAGTTACATAAATAAATTATAAATTTAAGGATGGATAAAGCATGTATCTTATTGATTTTCATAAACCACAGGCAGTTCATTTTATCGGTATTGGAGGAATCAGCATGAGCGGTCTGGCTGAGATTCTCATGGATGAGGGATTTTCGGTGACCGGATCAGATTCTCATGAATCAGAGCTGACACATCACCTGGAAGCAAAAGGCGCAAAAATTGTGTACGGACAGCGCGCAGAGAATATTACAGAAGGAATTGATGTGGTGGTTTATACGGCTGCTGTACATTCTGACAATCCGGAGCTTATGGCTGCAAAAGAACAGGGACTTCCCATTTTAAGCAGAGCAGAACTTCTTGGTCAGATGATGAAGAATTATGAAAATGCAATTGCTATTTCGGGTACTCACGGAAAGACAACCACAACCTCTATGATTACAGAGGTTCTTCTTTGTGCAGATGCAGACCCTACTATTTCTGTAGGTGGAATATTAAATTCTATAGGGGGAAACATTCGTGTAGGCGGTCCGGAACTATTTGTAACTGAGGCCTGTGAATATACCAATAGTTTTCTCTCCTTTTATCCAACAGTGGAGATCATATTAAATATTGAAGCAGATCATCTTGATTTCTTTAAAGATATCAAGGATATTCGTAATTCATTCCGTCTGTTTGCCCAGAAGCTTCCAGCGGACGGACTTCTGGTGATTAATAATGACATTGAAAATATTGAGGAAATCGTCCGGGACCTTCCATGCAAGGTGATTACTTTTGGTAAGAAAGACGGAAGCAGATATCAGGCAGAAGCAATTGCGTTTGATGATCTGGCAAGAGCTACCTATGATTTAAAGATTGATGGCTCCGTTGTGGATACAGTAACTCTTGGGGTACCAGGAGAACATAATGTGTATAACTCCCTGGCTGCAGCAGCCGTATGTGCAGAACTGGGAATATCATTGGAGCAGGTGAAAAAGGGACTGAAACATTTTACAGGCACCAACAGGCGCTTTGAAAAGAAGGGCGAACTGGGAGGCGTGACCATCATTGATGATTATGCTCATCATCCACAGGAGATTCGTGCGACCTTAAGCACAGCACAGCACTATCCACACAAAAAACTGTGGGTTGTTTTCCAACCCCATACTTATACACGTACAAAGGCATTTCTTGACGAATTTGCAGATGCGCTGTCTTTGGCAGATGAGGTAATTCTTGCAGAAATTTATGCAGCAAGAGAAACCGACAATCTGGGTATCAGCTCTGCAGATATCGTGGAGAGAATCGAGAAAAAAGGTGTAAAAGCGCATTATATTACCTCGTTTGATGAGATTGAAACATTTATTTTAGAAAATTGTATACACGGTGATTTGTTGATAACTATGGGTGCCGGAGACATTGTAAAAGTGGGAGAAAAGCTGTTGGGCTTATAGTTATCCACATTATCCACATAGTTTTCAACATTTTATGTTAAGAAACTATGTGGATTTTTTAATTTACATAAATTATCGTCTCACAATTTAGAAAATCTCGATTTTATCAGCAATTCAACAGGATCATAGTGGATAAACTAAGATTATGTATACTTGGTTTCCACATTATCCACAATATCCACAATTGATTTAGTGGATAACTGCCCCTATTTTCTTTTGGAAAGACCTGTGGTATGATAGGAACATGATAAAAAGGTGAGGTTATGGCGGTGAACTTTAAAAGCAGTTTTAAGATCAATGGTACGATAATATCCAATCAATTCATAGACGATTTTATGGCTTCGGCCAATGGTGAATACATAAAAGAATATCTATTTCTGATGCGTCATGAAGGGGAAGAGGTTACTGTTTCCATGATTGCTGATGCTTTAAACCATACAGAGGCAGATGTAGCCCGTGCCTTATCCTATTGGAAAAAAGCGGGAGTATTAAGCGAGGAGGCAGTCTCAAAACCGGAGGTTTCTCCGGCTGTTTCGGAGACTGCATGTTCCGGGCGCCCAGCAGATGCAGTGAAAAAGGAGATACCTTCACCATCTGCAAGCAGAAAATCCTACACTCCGGATCAGATCAGTGGGCTGGCAGGTGATGAGGATTTTTCTCAATTGCTTTATATTGCCCAAAAATATATGAATAAAGTGTTCACTCAGAGAGAATGTGAGGTATTTGCGTATCTGTATGATGGTCTTCATATGCCTGCAGAGCTTTTAGAGTATGTTGTGGAATATTGTGTACAGGGCGGTCATACCAGCATTCGATATATTGAGACAGTGGCCATCAGCTGGCACGAAAAGGGTTTTAAGACAGTTGATGATGCTAAGAATAATGCACTTACATTTTCTAAGGATTCCTTTGCGGTCATGAGAGCATTTGGGCTGAGCGACCGTAATCCCGGAGATTCAGAACGGGAATACATGGATAAGTGGTTCCGTACTTACGGATTTACCAAAGAGCTGGTTATGGAGGCCTGCAGCAGGACTCTGACGGCGACACATTCTCCCAGTTTTCCTTATACGGACAAGATTATAGAAGGCTGGAAGAAAGCAGGAGCCCGTACGATGGAGGATATTAAAAGACTGGACGAGCAGCACGCAGACCGGAAAAAGAGCAGCGGGGATAAAGGTACGAAGACAGCAGCCAGTGCAAAAGGGAAGAACGGACAAAACCAGTTTCAGAACTTTCCTCAAAGAGAGATTGATTATGATGCTCTTATTCTTGAACAGCTGACAGAGTTTAAATAACGATAGATATGCACAATAGAAACGGAGGTAATTATGGCACTGAGCAATTCACAGTATGATGCCATCATGCGGGCTTACGGTCAGCAGCAGTTAAAGAACCGGCATGAACAGGAAAAGCGGATTGCGCAAGTATATAATAAAATACCTGTCATAAAGGAACTTGATGATTCCATCAGTACAAAAGCAGTCTCCTGCGCACGCAGGCTTTTGGATGGGGATAAACAAGCCTTAAAAGAGCTGAGAGAGGAAATTGCAGATCTGCGGGAACAAAAGGCGGTTCTTTTAAAGTCTGCCGGATATACCGTTGATTTTATGGAGATGCAGTACTTGTGTCCGGACTGTAAAGACACAGGGTATTCCGAAGGCATTAAGTGTCACTGCTTCCGACAGTCAGAGATGAAATATCTATACGCACAATCCAACATTGAGCAAATTATTGCAGTGGAAAATTTTAACACATTTTCTTATGAATATTTTGATGATACAAGAGTAATACCGGTTTTAAACCGGACAGTGAAGCAGTATATGATGCAGGTAACGGAAACCTGCCGAAGTTTCGTTAAAAACCTGCCGAAAGAGCATGGGAATTTATTGTTTACAGGTCCAACAGGAGTGGGAAAGACATTTTTAACCAATTGTATTGCCAAAGAGCTGATCGATAAGTTTTACTCCGTAATCTATTTATCCGCTAACGATCTCTTTGAGGTATTCTCCAAAAACCGGTTTGATTATCAGGATGAAAACGATATGAAAGGAATGTATCAGTATATTCTGGACTGTGATCTTTTAATCATTGATGACCTGGGAACAGAGTTAAATAACAGCTTTACCTCTTCCGAACTATTTTACTGTATTAACGAACGGCTTAATTCTTCAAAATCCACAATTATTTCCACCAATCATCCCATTAATGAATTAAGAGACCGGTATACAGAGCGGGTGACTTCCAGACTGATCAGCCGATATACCGTTATTCCACTCTATGGAGATGATATCAGGATCAGGAAAAAACTATCCGATTAACTTGACTATTTTCGCGCATAATGTTATAAAAGAACCGTTGCATTGCATAAGGACACGTTGGAGGAGAAACAAATGCTTTACGAAGAGAAAACGATAGAAACCATTCCGGTTGGACCATTGGGCTTAATTCCCTTAAAAAGCTGCAAGGAACTGGGAGAGAAAGTAAATGATTACCTGGTGTCATGGAGACAGGAGCGGGAAAGTGAACATAAGTCTACCATCGCTTTTTCCGGTTATCAGAGAGATACTTACATCATAGGAGCCAGCACCCCCAGATTCGGAACCGGAGAGGCAAAAGGCACCCTGCAGCAGTCTGTGCGAGGTGATGACCTTTATATCATGGTCGATGTGTGTAACTACAGCCTGACCTATTCTCTGTGCGGTATGACCAACCACATGTCCCCTGATGATCATTTTCAGGATTTAAAGCGTGTGATCGCTGCATCAGCAGGTAAACCAAGACGTATTAATGTAATTATGCCTTTCTTATATGAGAGCCGTCAGCATAAGCGTTCCAGAAGAGAATCTCTTGACTGTGCATTGGCACTTCGTGAGCTTGTGAACATGGGTGTGGAGAATATTATCACATTTGATGCTCATGACCCCAGAGTGCAGAATGCTATTCCGTTAAAAGGTTTTGAGACGGTTCAGCCCATATACCAGTTTATTAAATATTTGTTAAAAGAAGAGAAGGAACTGGATATTGACAGCGAACATATGATGGTAATCAGCCCGGATGAAGGCGGCATGGGACGTGCAGTATTCTTTGCCAATGTACTGGGACTGGATATGGGTATGTTCTATAAGCGTCGTGATTACACCCAGATTATAAATGGACGCAATCCCATTGTTGCCCATGAATTCCTGGGAAGCAGTGTAGAAGGCAAAGATGTAATCATTGTTGATGACATGATTTCCTCTGGCGAAAGTATGCTTGATGTTGCAAAAGAACTGAAACGGAGAAAGGCAAGAAAAGTATTTGTCTGCGCTACGTTCGGACTCTTTACCAACGGACTTGCAAAGTTTGATGAATATTATGAAAATGGATTAATCGACAGGATCTTAACCACCAATCTGGTATATCAGACACCGGATCTTCTGTCCAGACCTTATTATATTAATGTTGATATGAGCAAGTATATTGCCCTTATTATTGACAACTTAAATCATGATGCTTCCCTCAGCGGTCTGCTTAACCCAACAACCAGAATCAACCGTCTGCTGGAGCGTTACCGCGCCGGAGACCGTTAATTACGAGGATATTATGGAGCGATTGACTAAAGAAAAATTAGTTTTAGCCGGACTTACGGTATTCTCCATGTTTTTTGGAGCAGGAAACCTGATCTTTCCGCCTTTTCTTGGAGCGTCAGCAGGAAGCGTTACCTGGATTGCAGTGGCAGGATTTGCAGTAACAGCAATCGGCTTTCCGGTTTTAGGCGTCGTGGCAGTGGCACAGTCCGGAGGACTGGACAAGCTGGCGGGGCGTGTTCACCCGAAGTTTGCTTTTATTTTTACCCTGTTAATCTATTTATCCATTGGCCCTTGCCTTGCAATACCAAGGACTGCAAGTACATCTTTTGAGATGGCAGTGGTTCCCTTTTTAAAAGAGGGAACTTCAAGTGCACTGATGCAGTTTTTGTATTCCGTGGTATTTTTTACCATTGCATTTGTAGTAGCGCTAAAGCCAGATAAATTGACAGACCGTCTGGGGAAGATTCTGACTCCCATACTTTTGGTTCTGATCGCAGTGATCTTTGCCGGCTGTATCATTCACCCGGCGGGAGCTTATGGAACGCCTTCTGAAACATATCAGAAAGCTCCGTTTGTTAAAGGATTTCTGGAAGGTTATATGACTATGGATACCATTGCAGCCTTAAATTTCGGTATTATTATATCGCTAAATATTAAGGCCATGGGTATCAAGAAAGAAGCAGATATAGTTCATGAAACAATCAGGGCCGGTTTTTTTGCAGGTGGAATTCTCCTGCTGGTTTACAGTGCCTTATCACATGTTGGCGCAGTGACCGGCGGTGCATTTGGACTGGCAGATAACGGTGCTCAGACCTTGAATCAGGCAGTACAGTTTTTATATGGAAAAGCAGGTCTTATTCTTCTGGCAGCAGTTTTTTTCATTGCATGTCTGAATACCTGTATTGGTCTGATCAGCTGTTGCAGCAAGTATTTCTGCACCATTATACCCAAGGTTGGCTACCGGACGTGGGCGTTTTTATTCGCCTTTGTCAGCCTAATTATATCCAATGCAGGACTTAATAAGATACTGGAGATATCAGTTCCTGTTTTAAGTGCTTTATATCCTATTTCCATTGTACTGATTATACTATCATTTGCTTTTCGTGATGGAAAACGATGGAGAGCGGTCTATGTCTGTGCCATGGGTTTAACCGGAATTATAGGAGTGTTGCTGTCACTGGAAACGGCAGGAGCAGATATATTACATGCAGAACTTATAAAGCTTCCATTTTATTCATACGGGCTTGGCTGGATATGTCCGGCAGTCGTGGGTATTGTAATTGGAGTTATAATCGAAGCTATAATGGGGTCACTAAAAACTCATGATTAATAAAAAATCCCTGAAAGAGATGTCAAGTCTCCTTCAGGGATTTTTCTATATTTCGATTAAATGATAGGGCATTAAGTTTGCAGTCATCATTTGAGCTTCCCGCTGGTGGCAGGTAAAAATAATGATCTGATTTGTATAAGTGCCAGCCAGCCATTTTAATCCGGTCTTTAACCTGTCGTCGTCATAAAGAACGAAGCTGTCATCAAAGATAAATGGCATTCTTTCGTCTCCGGTCTGAATCAGCGTTGCAGCAGCCAGACGGAGAGCCAGATAAACCTGATCCATAGTTCCGCTGCTGACCTGCTCCAAAGGTACCAGCTTGGTTTTCGTATTTAAGAAGATGTTTAAGTTCTCATCGACGCTCATGCTGGTGTAGATTCCTCCAGTAATTCCGGAAATTAAATCGGAAGCCGCTTTATTTAAGTATAGTCCGAACGAGTCTCGGATTGAGGAAGATAAGCTGGTCATTGTTTCCAATGCTAAGTCTACCGCTGAGATTTCTTCCCGTATACGGTCATTTTCAGCAATAATATGCTTTAATCCTTCCGCCTGGGTCTTACAGCCGGATAAATGATCCAGCTTCTTCTCCAGCTCCCACTGACTTTTTTGCTGTGTCTCTATGGTAACTCCGCAACCTTCCAGCTTCTTATTAAGCTCTTCGATCTGGGCTGCTTTCTGGCTGATGGCTGCTTCTGATTTGGATACGGCAGAGCAAAGCCTTGTGAATTCAGCCATGCGATTTTTAAATGCCTGTATGGATTCCGGAGTAATATCCGTATCACCTAAGTGCCGGGACAAAATCTCTTCAAGTACTTTGCCACTCATTTCCATATCCTTCATATGATGGCGGATCCTTAGAAAAAGGAGCAGGCCAATCAGATAGAAAATAAGAGCACCGCTTACAAAAACACTTAACAGCAAAATGAGATCAACGCCGTAATATGCGGAAAAATAATTGGATTCTCCCATATAGTAAATAACACCGGTGCTGCAAAGTAAAAGTGTAGCTATAATAAGTGAAATGGCAGAAGCAAATTTTGTAGGTTTCCTGTTACAGGCGGCCTGAGCTTCCATATAATCATCATAATGCTCCTGAGCCTTCTGGGAATAGGAATCTATGGAGTCGTGATCGGTAAACTGGTTGCTTGTGAGAACCTGCCTGCCTCTTGCCACTTTTTTAATTAATTCTTCCTTTTCCGCCTGGCGTTCTTCCAGATCCGTCTTCATATCCACCCGAAGCTTTTGGTAGGTCTGAATCTGGTTTTCGTACTCAGGGGCTGAAATTTCCTTTTCAATGTTGCGTATTTCACTTAACAGAGAGGTGTAGGTACGGGCAGCTTCCGGCACCATCTGGGATTCCAGTTCCTTTCTCTGAGACTTTAAACAGGCGGCGGCCTTTGTTATGTTAAGCGCAAGATTGCCAGTAGTATTTAAGTTTGCAATGTAATTTTTCAGTTCCGTCACCATACCTTCATCAGTAGCACTTTTTAACTGACCGATGCTGATGGTGTTGATGTAGGAGGTTTCGCTTAAACCGCAAAGAAGATCATCTAAAAACGCCTTAGTGGGCTCGATTTCTTTTCCAGCCGTTTCATCCACTACCTTAAACTCTTTTTTGTTTTTCTGGAAAGTTCGTTCAATCCGGTAGATGTGTTCCTTATGTTCCACCCGGATCTGGCCTTCATAGGTCCCGCTGTTTTCCCAAGGCTCGAAACGGGAGTAGAGATCATTTCTGGAAGCTCTGCCTCTTTGCCGTTCAATTCCAAAAAGCATGCTGCGGATAAAGGTATGGATTGTGGATTTTCCAGCTTCATTTTTTCCGTAAACAATGTTGATTCCATCATGGAACGTTAAGTTCCTGCCATGAAATTTTCCAAATCCATTGATGTAGATGTCCAGTATTTTCATGGGTCAGCTCCTTTCATCCGTTGTACG
>SVDT01000154.1 GCA_015057775.1 Paenibacillaceae bacterium
ATTTTTTGTTTTCACATAAAGAGCAATTCCAGCCCCTACCTGACCGCCGCCTGCCATCATTAAGATCGGAAGCAGATAATTGATGCCGCCTGTGGCACCAGCCGGGTCATTTAACATGGCGTGAATGGGTGTCAGTGCCTGATGCAGTCCAACTGCAACCAGTGGCAGGAAGCCCGCAGAAAGAATATAACCGCCTACAACTCCCATTTTCTCATATGCAAAGCTTAATACTGCAAAGATCACCTTGGTCAGTCCGGCTCCCAGAGGCTGAATGACTAACAAAGCAACAATTCCGCCAATGATCAGCACCAGAAGGGGGCTAATAAATGTATCTATTAAATCCGGCATGTGCTTTCTGATCCGTTTCTCCAGTTCTGCAAAAAACATACCTGCAATTAAAGCTGCTAAAAGACCTCCGGAAGCAGGGTTAAACGGGGCGTTGGTAATCGGCAGAAGAATCTGCTTTTCATTAATGGTTGCAAGAAGCGGCATGCCTGCATTGGCTATGGACATAGCTCCTGCAATGGCGCCCAGTGCCCCTGATCCTCCAAACTCTCTTGCTGCATTGTAACCTACCAGAATCGGAAGATAGGCAAACAAAGCCCAGCCCATGGTTCTGATGCATGCGAACCACCATACTCCTGCCAGCGCTCCGTGTGTAGAAACATTGATAACATTGCAGATACCGTTAATTAAACCTGCTGCAATGATTCCTGGTAGAAGTGCTACGAAAATATTGGCAATTTTCTTTAAGAATCTCTGGACAGGCTTGTCGTATTTTGCCTTTTGCAGTTCTTTGTTTTCTCTTGTAACTGTATTAATATCTGCACCATTTTCCCCGTCTTCTGCCTGACCTTTGGGAAGTCCTGTAAGCTTATAAAATTCTTCTAATACTTTGTTTACCTTGCCAGGACCAAAGACGATCTGAAGGGTATTGCTTTCCACTACGCCAAGGACTCCCTCCACCTTCTTTAACTGCTCTAAGTCCACTTTTGATAAATCTTTCACCCCGATGCGAAGCCTTGTCATACATGCAGCATTGGATGTAATGTTGGTTTTTCCTCCCAACAATGATAACAGTTCTTCACTGACTTGCTTGTAATCCATTGTTCTCCTCCTTTAATAATAATTTTATAGTTCCGGCTTAGCTGGTAAACCAAAGCCCCCTTTCTTATTCTATTTCAAAGCCTGACGGACATTCCCGCCTGCTTTTAACAGCTTTTCTCTCGCTTTGCTGGCATCACAATCAGACAAAATCATAATCACTGCTGTTTTCACATGACCGTCTGCCTGTTCCAGTACCTCTTTTGCTTCCTCTCTTTCACACCCGGTTGCAGTCATTACGATATTTTGTGATCTCACTACAAGCTTTTCATTGCTCTGTCTGACATCCACCATTAAATTCTGATAGACTTTCCCGATTCCGATCATACTTCCGGTTGATATCATGTTTAAAACCATTTTCTGAGCTGTACCTGCCTTCAGTCTGGTGGAGCCGGTAAGTACTTCCGGTCCGGTAACCGGTTCAATGGCTAACATTGCTTCCTTTCCAATTTCGGAATTCCTGTTGCATGAAATGGCTACGGTTTTACAGCCAATGGAACGTGCATACCGGAGTCCATGAATCACATAAGGCGTTCTGCCGGATGCAGCAAGACCTATTACGATATCTTCTTTTGAAAGCCAGATGGACTTTAATTCCTCTTTACACAGGGTTTCACTGTCTTCCGCACCTTCCACCGCCTCCACAAATGCCTTCTCGCCTCCTGCAATCAGACCCACAACCATCTGTGGCGGTACGCCGAAAGTAGGCGGACATTCCACTGCATCAAGTACTCCCAGGCGGCCAGATGTACCCGCTCCCACGTAGATGATTCTGCCTCCTGCTTTCAGGCTTTCCGATGCCCATTCAATCGCCTGTGCGATCTGGGGAATTACTTCCCCGATTGCCTTAATAACAGCACCATCCTCCTGATTCATAATCCGGGCAATTTCAGTGGGAGTCATCTCATCTAACCCCATAGTATCCGGGTTCCTTGACTCCGTTGTCAGTTTTGATAAATCAATCATCTTTTATGTTCCTCCGTCCTTCTGTATATGGGTTCTGCCAAACTGGTTCATGCAGAACTCGTAATTCCGATTTACGTAAGCAGTAAACAGTACATCCACCACATTTAACTGTGAAATTCTGGAAGACATGGCTCCGCTTCTGTGAATAAGCTCCGTCGCTGCTACAGGCAATACATAATCTGCTTCTGCCGCAAGCTTCGATTCTACCGCTCTTGTAATGGCAATCACCTTTGCACCGTTTGCCTTTGCTTCTTTGGCGCACTGAAGCATCTCTTCTGTTAGACCAGAATAGCTGATGACAATTGCCACATCTCCGGCTCGTAAATTTTTTGCTGTTAAAAACTGGGCATGCCAGTCATCACATAAATTGCAGATCACATCTGCCCTTAAAAGCTTAAGATATAAATCCCTTGCCACCAGAAGGGAGGTGCCAAGTCCAAACAGGGAGACGGTTCTGCTGGTTTCCAAAAGCTTCACACAGGAAGTAATCGTCTTAGGTTCCAGAAGCTTTCTTGTGGTTTCCATTGATTCGATGTTTTTCTTTGTTACCTTGTAGATAATGTCTTCCACCGTGTCCTTCTGGGTAATCTTCTGAAATGCGATGTCCCGGCTTTCCCGAAATAAAGCCACCTCGTAGGCAAGAGTACTCTGAAAGTCTTTATAACCTTTGCACCCCAGCTTTTTACACAGCCGGACAATGGTTGCAGGGGAAGTATAGGTTTCTTTTGCAATTTCCTTAATGGTCTTCCTTAACACAGATTCCGGATTTCTCTGAAGCCGGCTGATCAGCTGTTTTTCGGCCTCTCCGGCATTTTGAACATAGTCATCAATTCTTACAAGCAGACCTTTCATTCTCTGTTCCTTTCTAAAAAACCTGAAGGGATTCCATGCGCTTTGCAGTTGTATTGAATCTCATTCTAGCGGGTTTGTATTATAGTTTCAATATGAGAGGAAAACTATGAAACTTATTTTCATTATATGATGCTTTCAAAGGGATTAACAGAAGAGATTTTTCTTAAGACAAGCAAAAAAATCCGGTTCCATTACAGATGCCCTGAAAATGGAACCGGAAGCTATTATATTTATTTTCTTTTTGTACCGACGTAGGAGCCCATTCCGCCTGCCACATTTACTACATCAAAGCCCTTTTTTAAAAGAGAACTGCAGGTTTGTTTGCTTCTTGCACCGGACTGGCACATGATATAGTAGGTTTTGTCCTTGATTAAATATTTTTCCGGGTTATTTATTAAATTGCCCATAGGGATATTTTTTGCTGTTCTCATAGTTCCGCTTTTAAATTCAAATGGTTCCCGGATATCAATTAACTCAATGCTGCCAATAAGCGGATCCAAATCATTTACGTGAATTACTTTTCCTGTACTTCTTTTTAAAAATTCAAACATATTTTTATCTCCTCTTAACAGTTTCAGATATTTATTAAGCTTATTTTTATTATAAAGCCTGTTTTATTATTATCCGTGACTAACTCACATATACCGTCTGAGCAAGCAGAAAATCCCCGGACAGGCACCAGATGGCACCGGACCGGGGATCATAATTATCAATTTACTAACCTATTTACAAATGCGCTCAATCTGTTCCTTTGTAATTTCGCGTTCAATCTTCTCCTGTATCTTACAGTCCTTAATCCAGACTGCGCAGGGACCATTTGAAACACCAAGGCGTTTTGCAAGTCCGTCCGATTTATAAATGTCAATACAGGATACCCGTATATTGCTATGGTTCTGCTCAAATTCTTTGAATACAGATAAAAGTTCCCTGGAATCTGCATCAACTGCATTATAGATATAGACCAGAGAAGGCTTTCCTTCATTCATAATCTGCTGCTCAAATATTTCACACTCGGAAAGATATTTTTCTGCTCCATAACCTGCTACAGCTCCGTCCCCTACTGCAGTTGCAACCTGCTTTAAAAATTTATCCCGGACATCACCTACTGCATAAACTCCGGGTATATTGGTTTCCATCCGCTCATTGGTAATTAAATAGCCACCGCGGTTCATATCCAACATTCCCTTAAATATCTCGGTATTAGGCAGATATCCAATAAATAAAAAGCAGCTGTCAACGGTAACCGGAATCTTCTCTTCCGTCTTTACATTTTTTAAGACAACCGTGCCAAGTCTTTCATCTCCCTCAAAGCTGTCCACAACTGTATTCCACATAAATTCCATTTTGGGATTGGCAAGTGCCTGAGCCTTTGCAATTTCATTACAGTCCATCTTTCCGTTTTCATGCATGACGGAAACAATGACCTTATCCGCAAATTTTGTTAAGAACATTCCCTCTTCAATGGCTGCATCACCGCTGCCGATTACCATAACGGTTTTTCCGGTGTTGGCTGCTGCATCGCAGGTAGCACAGAAAGAGATACCTTTGTCATAAAGATACAGTTCCTCATTCTTTGCTCCGGTCAGACGGGGCTTTCCGCCACTTGCAATGATTACTGCCTTTGCCTCAAAAATATTGCGGAAGGTTTCCACTTTTTTAATATCTCCGTCAAGAGATACGCTTCTTACATCTGTTAATTTAAAGTCCACTCCAAATTTTTTAGCCTGCTTATGAAACAGATCCATCAGTCCAAGACCGGTGGCTCCTTCCGGGAAACCAGGATAGTTTTCAATCTCATTGGTATACGTTGCCAGTCCTCCGACCAGAGTTTTTTCAATAATCAGTGTCTTTAATTTTGCCCTGCCGCAATAGATTCCTGCAGTTAAACCGGCTGCACCGCCGCCAATGATGACTACATCATATTGTAATGTCTTCTTTTCCATGGTAATAAGATCCTTTCTAAAGGATTGGAGCAATCATTTCTGATTGCTCCAACCATTACATAAAATATTTTGCCAGTAATTTGCTTCCTATGAATGCTCCCACCAGAAGGAACGCTCCAAATACCCAGCCGGATAATGAGAAGGATGCAATTGCTGTAAACAATGCTCCGATATTACAGCCGTTTGCAAGCCTTGCTCCGTATCCCATAAGCAGACCGCCCAGGATCGCTGCCACTACCTGACGCAGGGTTTTAATCTTCTTTATTTTAAACTGTGATGCAAATAAGGTTGCTGCCAATGCTCCGAAGATGATGCCGAGATTTCGTATGGAACCGCCATCTGCCAGAAAGCTGGTATGAAGCTCCTGCTGCATCTTTTCTGATGCGTAATAGGCCCAGCTGCCTGCATCTCCGCCCAGCGCGTTATAAACCCAGGTTCCCCAGACAGCAAATGTACTTGTTACTCCCCAGCCTTTTCCAAATACTGTGAAATGAGCAATCTGGAAAACGGAAAGTAAAACAGCTCCCGCCACATAGGTTAAAGGTTCCTTTAACAGTTTTTTGTAAATCGGATGATCACCCAGTTTAATAAAAAACTCTTTCAATTCATTCACCTACTTTCAAAGCGGTTATTATTTTGCTTTCTCAATAACGATTTCCCATTCACCGTCATCTACTTCTTCAATTTCAACATTGTGTCCCTGTTTTCTAGCCCATTCAGGAACATTCTTCATTGCACAGCTGTGGTCGATGGAAACAACCAGCACATCACCTACAGATAACTCACTCATCTTTTTTTCAGTTTTCATTAACGGTACAGGACAAGCCTCGCCTAAACAATCCAGTGTAAATTCAGCCATTTTTCTATCTCCTTCAAATAATAAAATTTATTCAATACTTCCCATTTTCTTCTGCTGCCATTTCACAGCAGCTATGTAGAGCAATACAATAATCAGTGCCTGAACCACAATTGCCCCAAACCAGCCAAATACGTCAGGTAAAAATATCTTCGGAGCATTGGTATTTAACTTGCCCCAGAATCCCATATCATGAGCACCCCAGACGGAACCTGCGACAAAAAATACCAGTGACAGCATCTGCATGAGGAAGCCCTCTCCTACACGCATTAATGTTCCGGAAGCACAGCCTCCTGCTATTACCATACCAATTCCAAATAAAACGGCTCCGATGATTAACGGCAGCCCGATGGGGGATACCCCCGCCATGTTTAAATTGGTATCTCCGCCGCCCATGGCGCTGGCATATTTAATTGCCACAAATCCCACGCTGGATACAGCAACTGCCACCAGGACAGCTCTCGTTACTGATGTGCTTCCTGTTATGCAGGGATCACGGAATGCTGCTGTAAAGCAGAATCTGGAACGCTGCAGAATATAGCCAAATGCAATGCCAAAAATCCAGTAAACCGGAAGCTTATTGCTCCCCTGCCCCAAATAGAATCCAAAAGCGATAATCAGTGCAGTAAGCAACAGAGCAAATGGAATCTGACTCTTTTTGGGCTTTCTTGGCTTACGCACTCTTTGTGTACCTGTCTCGGTACTTGAATTAGTCTCTGACACTTGAATCCTCCCTTCTACATTGATAATTATATAACGAACTTTACGGTAAAATTATATCATAATAAATGGAAAGCTGTTAATCAAGATTTTTATATGGTATAAGATATCCTTATACCCAAACAAATCTTGCCACTAGTCATAATGCGGTATATTTGTTATAATTGGCCGAGGGGAAACGTAATGAATTTTAACAGTTAACAGTTTTAAGAAGGGGGATTTTTATGAACGTTCTAAATCTGAAGATGTTTATTAAAATAGTGGAAACAGGAAGCATATCAAAGGCTGCAGAATTAATGAACATCAGCCAGTCTGCACTAAGCCAGCAGCTTCGTGCCATGGAGTTAGAAATTGGTACCCGGCTTTTTGAGCGCAATTATAACGGGGTTGTTCCTACGGATACAGGTAAAATCGTATCCCATTATGCCACAGAAATTACATCTTCTTATGACCGAATGTTTCTTGATATCTCCAACTCTCAAAACCAGAATAAAACCATACATATTATGGCCAACCCCTGTGTCTATTCCTATGCCCTGCCCTGTACCCTTTATCATGTAAAAAACAATTATCCCCAATATACCCTTCAGATGGAGGTCATGTCCAGCCAGAACATTGAAGAAAAAATAACAAAAGGTCAGGCAGATATGGGTATTATTATCGGCAAACCAAAGGATAAAAATCTTTCTTCCAAAAAGGTATTTACCGACCGGTTCTGTCTGGTTGCCGGAGAAAAGATGGAGGTTCCGGACCAGCTGTCCTCTGAGGAACTTTATCATTATCCTCTGCTAATGCTTGTAAAGAATCAGAAAACCAGGCAGCTCCTGGACAAATCCCTGGTTAAAAACGGAATTCAGATCGGGAGACTTCATATTCCTTACACACTGGAATCCACGGAATCCATTAAGCTGTCGGCAATTAACGGTTTCGGACTGGCTTTTCTGCCCTATATGGCAATAAAAAAAGAGCTTTACCATAAGCAGCTTCGCATCATAGAATGTCCTGGGCTGGAGTTTGAAAATGATTACTACTCCATCAAACGTTCTGGTGATGTTCCTGCTTCTCCTGAATCGGCAAAGCTCATAAAATATATTGAAAAAATATTAAAGGACACGATCTGTTAATACTTTCTTTAACGAACAAGCCTATTGTATATCTGATTAAGCGGGTGTAAAATGATGTAAGCTAAGAACACTGTAAGGCTGGTTTTACCAATATCGTTTAAATGAAAGTGAAAAAAGGGCTATATGATGAAAAAATACATAATTACGATTCTTGCAGTATCGTGGGGCTTAACGGGTCTAATATTCCTAAATCCCAAAACAGCATTAAACAATTTTGGGCTGATCATGTTTATTCCTTTGATTATTACAATTATGTTTCATAAAATCGAAGAAAAGAAAACGGGTATTAAAGTAAGAATATTAAAAAAGCATTTTAATAAAAAAGCAATGCTGTTTGGGTGTTTCTATCCAATCGTATTTATTATGATCTGCGCAGGGATATCAGTTATGCTTGGGCAAGGAACTGTTATGCCAGACAAGGAACCTGTTATTTGGATTATTACGCAGCTGGTAACCGTTTTAATTGGCCTAATTTCCGCACTGGGTGAAGAATATGGTTGGAGAGGTTATTTACTTCCTAATTTAACTGTCATTTATGGAAAAAGGAAAGCGGTATTATTGACAGGTATAGTTTGGTCATTGTATCATATACCAGTTGTCTATTTATTAGCAAAGTTAACGGGGCTTGGAAATCCACTTCTAATATGTGCAATTCAGGCGGCAGTTGTCTTTGTTTCAAATTTTGCTTTTTCATTTTGTTATTATTTGTCAGAAAGCATTATACCTGTAATAATCTTTCATTCTATCTGGAATACGTGGAATACAGCTATCTTAGGTGACATATACACTGGAAAACAGGGCATTGTCCGTGGCAATATACTCACCATTAATGGTGAAGGGGTTATGGGATTAATCATAGCAACAATTGCATTATGTTTTTTTTGGAATAATTTTAATAACCATAAAGTATTCGATTGCCAATAACAATTTAAAAAAATGCACAGGCACTATCTGCCAGCTGTTATGGTAATCTCCCATACGCCATTCATTACCTCATCCAACTGGTAACTTAATTTATTGGCTTTACAAAAAGATTCCAGATTGGAAATGGTGCAGCTGTGATCTGTAACCAGCAGATAGTCTTCCCCTTTTTGTATGGAATCCATAACTGCCTGCAGTTTCATTACTGGTACAGGGCAGATCTCGCCCAGACAATCTATTTTTTTCATACTTTTACCTTTCCTTCTCCTTCATCTCAATACATCCTCCGCTTATCCCTACTCTTTCACCCAGTAAAAAGTACCATCGTTGGTCCGATCCATAAAGCCATATTCAATAAGCGCTCTTCGAATGGCGGCATTATCATCATAAATTCTTTTTAAGATACGGTTTAACTCCTTCTCTTCATATTGCTTACCCGGGAGGAAATTCTTTACAATTTCGCTTAATACAACCAGCTTTTTCTTCTCCCTTGCAGGGATGCTCTTTAAACCGCCTTTATCATTAAAATAGTTTTTTCTGATACTCTCAACCTCTTTATCCGTTATATTATAACGGTCATCCACCATAGTGGCTGAGTTGTGTGCGTCTTGCAGAACACTTCCTTCCAGCCGGCTGATCTCCTTTTGCGTCTGCTCAGACAGCAGTTCCATCATAGCCAGAAAAACCTTAGCCTGCTTTTCTTTTTCCCTTAATTTATACTTATGGTTTCGAATAGTTGAATCAGCAACGCCCAGTGCAGAAGCTACCTCCTTATCTGACATCCCCTGTGCAATGAGCTGCAGCACCTTCTGCTGCGCCTGGGTAATTCCTGTATTCCCATAGCTCATATTCAGGACATAGGATAACATAGACCCATGTTTTTCCTTTATATGCTCTTTCATTGTTTTTTCTGCGTCATAGAAAAGCCCATCCTTTTCATAGATCCGTCCTTCCAGATAGCTTTCCCCGCAGACAACACAGGTATATGTTTCCCCTTCTTTGATATACCCGTTTTTTAGTTCATCCTTTGATGCGTCCCAAAAAATAGTATCATCTCCTCTCTATCTTATATATCGAACATAATAACACCTTTATCATTATATGTCTATATATTTATAGTTATTTTAAATATATGTTTACATTTTACACTTTTATCGCAAAAAAACCACTGCATGTTTTGTCTTTGCAGTGGCTTTAAAACTAACAACTCTTTTTTGCAATTCCCGGTCGTGTCATATTCATGGGATTCAGAACTATATTTACATCAGCCGGAGACAGCAATCCTTTTTTTATAATAAGCTCCCTCACTGGTCTTCCTGTCCGAATGGCCTCTTTCGCAATTTCCGCAGAATCTCTGTAACCGATGTGAGGACATAAAGCAGTAATAACTCCCACACTGTTTTCTACTAATTGACGGCATCGATCCTCATTTGCAGTTATGCCGGTAATACAGTGATCCACAAATGTCTCTACCGCATATGTCAACGTATCAAGGGATTGAAACAGAGAATAAAACACAATGGGTTCAAAAGCGTTTAGCTCTAGCTGTCCTGCTTCAGCGGCTAATGTTATGGTCAGATCATTTCCAATGATTTGGAAAGCTACCTGATTAACTACCTCGGGAATAACCGGATTTACTTTTCCAGGCATAATGGAAGAACCGTTCTGCCTTGCTGGAAGGTTAATTTCTCCAAATCCCGTTCTTGGTCCTGAAGACATCAGACGTAAATCACTGGCTATCTTTGAGAGGGTAACTGCACAGGCCTTAACAGCCCCGGATACTGCTACAAAGGAATCCAGGCTTTGTGTTGCATCAAAGCGACCGGATGC